>JBBRYE010000050.1:0-24504 GCA_038237895.1 Sphingobacteriales bacterium
ATTTTATTGGAACGAATATGATAAGGAAGATGAATAGAGAAAACCAAGAGCTAATAGAACTTAAAGAGTTGTTGCTTTCTAGATTGGCACCCATAAAAGACTAAAAATATGCATATATCTAAACTAAAAATAACAAATTACCGAGGTATAAAAGAATGCCGAACAATTCACTTAGACCAACTTTCTTCTATAGTTGGAAAAAATGATGCAGGTAAAACGATTGCTTTATTTGCTGTTGCTACATTTCTTGATATTGGTAAATTTCCAATCACCTTTTCAGATTTTAATAATATAGAAGAATCTATCGTGTTTGAATTCGATTTTAAAGATGAAAACATTCTCGAATTGCTAATGTCAAAGCTGAAATCAAAAATTAAAAAGACGGATGGGCTGGAGGAGTATATTCAAGATTTTATTTTTGATGGCGCAATTAGGTATAAAAGAGAGGCTTCAAAAGTTGATAAAAAATTCTCATCAGAAAGTGTTTTAGTTAATGATTTTCAACAAGAAGATTTAAGAGGTTTATATTTTAAGTCAGATGAAGAATTAAATGTCTTAGTAGAGCATTATGGAATTCAAATCCCAGTAGACGGTAAAGGAAGGAATTCTAAAGTCGAGAAAATTAAGCATATAAAACTAGCTTTTGTGAATGCGGAAAGAACTAGCTTTTGGATGGAAGATGATTGCAAAATTTCAAGTTTATTTCCAGAAATAGAAATGTTCAAAGCTGATTATGGGTTAGAGGCTGATACAAAGTTTAAAACAAATTCTGTGAGTGAAATTCAAGGCTTTTTTGAACGAGAAGCTATAGATGATTCGAAACTTAGAAAAGTTGAGGTAGAAATCATTCAAGAAATGCAAAAAGAAGCACAAACAGTTACTGGTTATATGCAAGAATATGCTTCAACTCTTAAATCCGTAAGACTAACACCAGTCATAAATTGGAAAGATGCTATTAAAGGAGTAGATGTGAGTTTTCAGTTTGAAGGCGATGAAAAATTTATACCAATGAGCCATAAAGGAACTGGTTACAGAAGATTGTTTATGGTTGCTAGATTCCGGTATTTGGCTGAAAAGAGCAAAGGTCACAATATCATTTATTTGATTGAGGAACCCGAAACATTTTTACATCCAACGGCTCAACAAGATTTATTAGATGCCTTTAAGGAATTGTCAAATGATAATCAGATTATTATTACCACACATTCGCCAGTTTTCGCTGGAGCCACAAGTGTGAATGGTGTTGTGTTATGTACAAAAGACACTCAATCAAATTATTGTAATGCATTAAAAGAGAATGATATTGCATTTTTGTTGAAAATTGTTGAGGAATTAGGAATTAAACCAAGCTATAACTTACGAGATCATCACGAAAAAATTGTTTTTGTAGAGAGTTCTAATGATGCAAAATTTTACCATTTATTGTGTCAGAAGATTTTAGGAACGAGTTTGCTACAAAACAATAAAATACTTGTATTACCATTTGGAGGGGGAGAAGATATTGAAAGTTTTTTAAACATAGATTATTTTGATCAGTCAAACAGGATATTATACCTAATAATTGATAGTGATAAGCAAGAAAATAAGCATGCTAAACAACTCCTAAGAGCTGAAGCTTTTAAGGCTGGAAAACCCAATGGAAGCGCCTACGTGATTTCAAAAAGTTGCATCGAAAACTATTATCACCCTAGGGCTATAGAACGTGTTTATAAGCTTGAAAATGATACATTTAATATATTTAGTCAAGAAGAAAATGTAAGAAAAACTATGAAAAGTGTATTTGCAGAAAAAGATTTGATCAATAAGAATATTAAAGAAAAAAATAATTTTCGGATTTTTAATGAATGTACAAAAGAAGAGTTTGAAGAGATTGTGGAGCAAGAATTGATGGATTTTCTAAAAGAAATTACAGAGTAACAATTGTATTTCAAATTGATTAATACTTTGAATGCTAACTTCGCAATTACAATTGCGAAGTTAGCGTTTCTATATCTCATTTCAAAAAATGTCCAGTTTTTTAGTTAATAAACTGGACAAATTACCTATATTTGAAACCAATAAATAATGTGAAAACAGCTGAATACATAGCACTTAGCATAGATAGACTTCCAAAAGGCTATGTGTTCACCTATGCTGATTTTACTACAGAGGTGAATAAAAAAGAAGCGGTAATA
Organism: Sphingobacteriales bacterium; assembly: GCA_038237895.1. Classification (GTDB taxonomy): domain Bacteria; phylum Bacteroidota; class Bacteroidia; order Sphingobacteriales; family Sphingobacteriaceae; genus Pseudopedobacter. Next base: position 2,175 of record JBBRYE010000050.1, read on the forward strand.
AAAGCATTAAACCGCATGGTGGCATCAGGTAAAATAGATAAACTATCTAAAGGTAAATATTACAAACCAGAGCATACGCCATTTGGCAACCTACAACCCAACCAAGCCCAAGTGGTAAAAGATTTATTGGAGGAAAACGGAAAAACAATAGGTTACTTAACCGGTTACAGCATTTACAACCAACTGGGTTTAACCACGCAGGTTAGCAATACCATACAAATTGGTAAAAACCAAATTCGCCCCGCTTTTAAAAGAGAAAGATATACCATCGCTTTTGTAAAGCAAAAAAACACCATCACCAAAGAAAACATCCCAATATTGCAAATATTGGATGCCATACGCTACATTAAAAAAATACCCGATGCAAGTATCGAAAACTCATGCAAACGGTTTTTAGCTATTATCAAAAACTTTACGGACAAAGAAATTAATACCTTGGTTCGTTTAGCGTTAAAATATCCACCAGCTACCATAGCCTTATTAGGTGCGTTATTAGAGCAACTGCAAAAAGGCAAGCAAATAGAATCACTTTTTAAAGCCCTAAACCCTATTACTAAGTATAAGCTAACAGGTGCAGCAAAAGCAATTTCTACCACCCAAAACTGGAATATTGTATGAAGCTACACGAAAACAAAACATTGTTTAGGCAAGCTGTCCAGTTTACCGCCGACCAAATGAAAATTCCTGCTATTTATGTAGAAAAAGACTACTGGGTTACTTATGCTTTGTTCCTCGTTTTTAACAATAAAATAGGCAAAGACTCTGTTTTTAAAGGCGGAACAGCATTGGCCAAGTGTTACAATATGATTGAACGCTTTTCTGAGGATATTGATTTAGTGGTATTAAGACGAGCCGGAGAAACAGACAATAAGTTAAAATCTAAATTGAAAGCCATAAGCAAAGTTGTTGATGCCATAATGCCCGAAGTGGGAGTTGCCAATATTACCCATAAAATGGGAATGAACAGGAAAACAGCACATACCTACGCTAAAGAATTTATTGGCAATTATGGGCAAGTGAGAGATGTAATTATTTTAGAATCTACTTGACTAGGTTATTATGAGCCATATACCACAAAGAGTGTGGTGTCTTTTGTTGGCAACATGATGCTTGCAAACGGACAAGAAGTTATAGCAACAGCAAACGAATTACTTCCTTTTGATTTGCTGGCATTGCAACCTACCAGAACTATTTGCGAGAAGATTATGAGTTTGGTTCGTTTTTCCTACGGAGAAAACCCGATAGACGATTTAAAGAAAAAGATAAGGCATACTTACGATTTACATCAGCTATTAAAACAAAAAGAATATGCCGAATTCTTGCATTCTTCTGCTTTTGATGAGATGTTGTTGAAAGTTGCCCATGATGACGTAGTAAGTTTTAGAAATAACAATAAATGGCTTAATCACCATCCTAATGAAGCATTAATTTTCAAAGATTTAAAACTTATTTGGTCTGAATTGAAAACAATATATACAGATGAATTTAAAAATCTGGTTTACGGAGAGTTCCCCAAAGAAATAGCAATATTAGAAACCTTAAAAATGATTCAAGAAAGATTGAAAACAATTTCTTGGGCAATAAAAATAGAAACTAAGGAATGAAGTTTACAGAAGCAAAGCTAGAACATGCATTTATAGAATTATTGGGTCAAGAGGGTTTTACTCACCAAATTGGTTTAAATATTTCCCGTTTGCCAGAGGAAGTATTGATAGAAAAAGATTTACAAGATTTTTTAATTAAGCAATATCAACCTCAAGGTATTTCCTTTAATGAAGTTAAGTCTATAATCCTACAATTAAAATCGCTTTCTGCTTCTGATTTATATGAAAGTAACAAAACATTTTTAAAAATGCTTTCAGATGGTTTTATCCTTAAAAGAGAAGACAGGAACCAAAAAGATATTTATATACAACTGATTGATTATAGCGGTTTAAATAAACATCAACAACCAGCTGATAGTGAGTTAACCTCAATTTTTGCTGATGTAAAAGAAACTTATAAATCACCCGACAATAACATTTATAAGTTTGTTAATCAATTAGAAATCACGGGCACAGAAAAGCGAATTCCGGATGGCATTGTTTATATTAACGGTTTGCCATTGGTGGTGTTTGAGTTTAAAAGTGCCATACGTGAGGAATGTACCATCCATGAAGCTTACGTTCAATTAACAACACGTTATAAGAGAGATATTCCAGAGCTATTTAAATACAATGCATTTTGTGTGATTAGTGATGGTGTGAATAACAAATCAGGTTCTTTTTTTGCCCCGTACGAGTTTTATTATGGCTGGCGTAGGGTTGCGGGCTTGGCAAAAGACGTAGATGGAATTGATAGCATGTACACCCTTATACAAGGGATGTTTCATAAAAACCGTTTGCGTGATATTATTCGCAACTTCATTTATATCCCAGATTCTTCTAAAAAAGACGAAAAAATTGTTTGTCGCTATCCTCAATATTATGCTGCAAGAGCACTTTTTAATAACATTAAGAAAGCTCAAAAACCTGAAGGCGATGGAAAAGGTGGAACTTATTTTGGTGCAACGGGCTGTGGTAAAAGCTTCACCATGCTTTATCTTACTCGCTTATTGATGCGGAGCGAATATTTTGAGAGTCCAACGATTATCCTCATTACAGATAGAACAGATTTAGATGACCAGCTATCTGGCCAATTTACTAATGCTAAAAAGTTTATTGGTGATGATACTATTATCAGTGTTGAAACCAGAGCAGAATTAAGAACACGATTGCAGGACCGCCAAAGTGGAGGCGTATTTTTAACAACCATTCATAAATTCACAGAAGATACTGAGCTTCTCACAGAAAGAACAAATGTGATTTGTATTTCGGATGAAGCACACCGGAGTCAAGTAAATCTTGATCAGAAGGTTCAAGTAACTGAAAAAGGAGTAAAGAAAACATTTGGCTTTGCTAAATATTTACATGATTCTTTACCCAATGCTACTTTTGTTGGCTTTACCGGAACACCAATAGACGCTACTTTAGATGTTTTTGGCAAAGTTGTAGATGCTTATACCATGACAGAATCTGTAAAAGACGAAATCACGGTAAGGATTGTTTATGAAGGTAGAGCTGCAAAAGTTGCCTTACATAATGGAGAACTTGAAAAAATTGAAAGGTATTACGAAGAAGCTGCTAAAGCGGGTGCTAATGAGTACCAAATAGAAAAGAGTAAAGAAGAAACCACTAATATGTATGCCATATTAGGAGACCCTAAAAGGTTGAAAGTTTTAGCAGAAGATTTTGTAAATCATTATGAAAATAGAATTTCTGAAGGAGCTACAGTAAAAGGGAAAGCTTTATTTGTATCTAGTAGTCGTGAAATAGCTTATGAGTTTTATAAAAATGTAATCGCACTTCGTCCTGAATGGAATGAAGTACGCATTGTAGCTGCTGATGAGGAGTTATCTGAAAAAGATAAAAAGGAAATCAAGCCAATGGAAATGATCAAGATGATTATGACTAGAGGAAAAGATGATGTGAAAGAATTTTATGATTTATTAGGCACAAAGGATTATCGTAAAGAGCTTGACCGTCAGTTTAAGAATGAAAAGTCTAACTTTAAGATTGCCATTGTTGTTGATATGTGGTTGACTGGTTTTGATGTACCTTTCTTAGATTCCATATATATAGATAAACCTATCCAACAGCACAATTTAATCCAAACCATATCAAGAGTGAACCGCAAGTTTGCTGGTAAAAACAAAGGTTTGGTAGTGGATTATATAGGAATCAAAAAGCAGATGAATTTGGCTTTAAAGAAGTATAACGATGGAGACAAAGACAACTTTGAAGATATTGCTGAATCTTTAATTATCGTTAGAAATCATTTGGATTTGCTGGCTAAGCTTTTTCACAAGTTTGATGATGCTAAATATTTTAATGGATCAACATTAGAGCAACTAAACACCTTGAATTTAGCAGCAGAATATGCTCAAATAACTAAGGATTTTGAAACTCGATTTATGGGTTTGGTTAAACGGCTAAAAGCAGCGTATGATATTTGTGCAGGTAGTGAAAAACTAGTACAAAAAGAAAGGGATTACACTCATTTCTATCTGGCGGTTAGGTCAATCGTCTTTAAACTAACAAAAGGAGAAGCACCAGATACGGCACAGATGAATGCCAGAGTAAGGGAAATGATTAAAGATGCCTTGCAAAGTGATGGTGTGGAAGAGATTTTTAAATTAGGTGACGAGAACGAAAGCGAACAAGATCTTTTTGATGAAGATTATTTAGCCAAAATTGATAAGATCAAATTACCTAATACTAAAATCAAACTATTGCAACAGCTTTTGGCTAGAGTAATTAGTGAAATCAAAAAAGTAAACCGTGTTAAAGGAATAGATTTCACTAAAAAGATGCAGGTGCTTGTAGAACGTTATAACCAACGAGATGAGAATGATGTATTGAGAAGTGAAGTGTATGAAGAAATGGCGGAGCAATTAACCAATATGATTTGGGAAGTGCATAAAGAATTCTCAGCTGGCGATGAATTGGGGATTGATTTTGAAGAAAAAGCATTTTACGATATTTTAAAAGAGCTATGTATTAAATATGATTTCAACTATCCAGAAAATCGATTAATAGAATTGGCTAAATCCGTAAAAGACTTAGTAAACTCTCAAGCCAAATACCCGGATTGGAACAAAAGGGATGATATTAAATCTGCTTTAAAAGTGGGTTTAATCCTCTTGCTAGATGAGTTTGATTATCCCCCGGTAGAAAGGGATGAAGTATATGTGGAGATATTTGAACAAGCGGAGAATTTTAAGAAGAATAGGGGTTAATTATTTATTTGTTTCAAATGAACCTAGTTGATATTAAGGATTATATTATTGAAAATAGTAACTTAATTCAAGGGTCAAGTTCAATAGTTACTGCTTTATTGGCTGTGATTATGCTGTTTATTGCTATTAGAGCTCTTAAAACTTATAAATCACAAATTCTTTTTGAATTGGAAATAGAGGCTAAAGCCTATGCTTTAAGGTCTTTTGAGATTTATCTTAAATTCAATCAGTTTGAATTTCATGAACATCTATTGAAAGGAGAGTTTTTAGAAAAGTATAATGCCAGGATAGATTTTTATGGGAGTGAATATGTGAATGCAAATAATGAAACTTTAATTAGAAGATATTGCTTTGAGCAACTTGAAAAGGAATTAGCATCAGAAATTAAAGATATTAATATAATTGCTTTCAGTGTGATTTCCACATTGCAGAATAGAAGAAAATATAAAGCGATTTATAGGTATTATTTTACCTATCTCACATTTTATCATTTATACAGAAAGAATATTATTGAGTTAACAGCTTTTAAAATAGAGCGATTTAATGAAATTGATAGTGAAAAAATCATTCAGCTTGATATAAAAATAAATAGCCTCGAGCATTATTTATCTTATGAACAATGCCAACTCAGAAATGATGAAATACAAGAGTTGATGGAAAAGGCAACAAAAATCGAATAATTAATCTTCGCTAGAAGAAAATACAAGTTGGCAACTTATTTAGCTTGGACCACCCCCAACCCCCGCCAGCGGGGGACACCTGAAATGAGTTTAAAAAAATAGCTATATCAGATGTTAACAATAGCAAATCTTGAACTCACAAATATTAAGGATTTGCAATCTGCTAAGAAATGTTGTCATCATTAAAAACATATTGCTTCCAAGCTGTTCTACATGTTCTCCATGTTATTCAATTAAGAAAAATCGTTATGTCGATCCGCTAGCTAGCTGAGAAATAGCTTACAAATAGGTAATCAGCCTGAATGGTAACCTTGTTAGTGAGATTTCTCATTCCTCGAAATGACGCCGTGAAGATAAAAAAGACTTCAATAATAGCATTGTACATGATCTGATAGACATGTCAAATTTAGGATGGTTAGGAATAGTAATCCACTTTTTAGTCTTTTAAAGCGGATTACAAATGCGTTCTTATTTTACAATTAGATATCGTTACGCTAACATTTTAAATAGCTTAATCTTAAGCTGCTTTAGATTTTGGAAGTAATTGTTATAAGAGTTTTAGTAGATAACACTGATAATTTTTTTATATTTAAAAAAAGAAATTACTAATAATGAAACCAAATTACCTAGTTGTAAAATATATCATAGTCTCGTTTTTATTAGGTACAACACTTTTATCTTGTAAGAAAAACACTTCGGATGGAGGTAAAACAACTACTTCTGATTTTGGGAAAATCGGTTATTTTGCAAATGCTTCTGCATCTACCAATATAAAAGTTGATGGTCTGGCTAATCATGATTCGCCGGTAAATACGGTAGCAATGAATTGGACTTCAGCTACTGTTTGGGTAGAAAAAATTTCTTTTATTGGTAAAAATGAGCAATCATTGGATACTACCATCATGGTAGAAAAGAATTTGAATATTTTTAATACCGAAGCTTTAGTAGGTGTGATTAAATTACCCACAGGTTCTTACAAGGATATTAATGTTAAAATGTTTTGTAGGAAATCTCCAAAATCGGAGTTCGCATTCTCTTTTAAAGGGACTTTTTTAAATACTAAAGGTGTAAAAGATAGTTTAATGGTAGGTAGTTCTTATCCGTTTACAGCAGATCTTAAGGTTAATGATATTGTTATTAATGGATCAGACAATTATAAAGCAACCTTCCATTTCGATTTAACAAAAGTGTTAACGGGAATATCTAATGTTGCATTAGAAACTACCGCAAGATATTATATAATAAATGGGAAAAAACAATATGTGATTTGGAAGGGTGGCTCTAAAGATGAGCCTTTTTATGACCAAGTAATTAATAATTGGCAAAATGTAGCCAGCATTGTAATCACTAAAGATAGACCTAATCCTGATTGGTAATAAAAGATTCAGTAGTAATAGATTTTCAAGGTATATAAGTAGTCGGTTTTATGAAAATGCGACAATAAATCAAATCTCCAATTGTTAATCATCTTTTTTGCATTTACCCTAACTCTATTTTCCATTAATTCTTCATGGAAAATAAAATTAAGTGGTAATCTCCAAGAATTTTGATTTAAAATCTATACGAATAACCATTAAATACCTTCGTATTTAATGGTTTTGCTTACTTTAGCGAAAATCACTCCATATAACGTACACTTAAGATTATGATAGAAACGAATTTATATTATCCGCTATGGAAAAGATACCTGCCGGTATTTGCTATTCAATTAAAGAAAGCATTATCAGAAGAACAAGAAATAAATTTTACTCAATCTGATTTTCACAGCTTAGGCAATAGAAATAAATCTGATTATGGCTTTAGTTTAGACCTGGATAACGGAAAAGTGAAAAATAATATTTCTGGGTCGGCGGTGGCTAGAGATTTATACGAAGTGCTGATGAGCGATATTAAAGTTAAAGATTTATTGCAGGGAAAACATTTTAAGATAAGTATGGGTAAATCTTATGTTTTGAAAATTGTATTATTAGATTAACAAAAGCAGGTTAATAAATTAGAAATTAAGTCTTTATTGATAAGCATTGATTTTCTTATTTGAATTTTTAGTTTGCTAAGCCTCATCAAAGAAGTAAGCCATCTTTTTCTACCACAACAAAAGACCAAAGAGAAATAACTCTTTGGTCTTTTGATTATTTATTTTGCCTTAATTTTTAACTTCTATAATGTGAATTACAACCCTTTACCAAATATTTATCCTTTTACTCTCGGGTAAAAACATTTTATCTTCTGGTTTTACATTAAAAGCTTTATAAAAATATTTGCTATTCATTAATGGTCCGTTAACACGCCACATAGGTGGAGAATGTGGATTATTATTTATCCAAAGACGCAAATATTCATCCTTCATTTTTACCCGCCATATTTTGGCAACAGAGAAAAAGAATCTTTGATCCGGAGTGTAGCCTCCAATTTTAATTGTTGCATCTTGCCCTTCTTTGGTCATTTTAAAGGCATCGTAAGCAACTGCAACTCCACTAATATCTGCAGTATTTTCTCCAACCGTCATGCCACCTTTAATGTGCAAACTATCCAATACCGTAAACGAACTGTATAAATCAATTACTTGCTGAGTTTTTGCTTTGAATTTGGCGTAATCAGTTTTTGTCCACCAGTTTTTTACGTTCCCGTCCTTATCATATTGTGCACCCTGGTCATCAAAAGTATGAGTCAATTCGTGGCCAATTACCATTCCAATACCACCATAATTAAGGGCATCGTCTGCATTATTATCAAAATATGGAGCTTGTAAAATACCTGCAGGAAAAACAACTTCATTTGCAGAAGGATTGTTGTAAGCAGTAACTGTTGAAGGCGTTGTAAACCACTCAGATTTATCAACAGGCTTACCTAATTTTGCTAATTCAAATTGATAGTTTGCCGCTGCCGCTGAAACCACATTCTCAAAATATTTATCCCTAACAATGGTTAAGTTGTTATATTCTCTCCATTTATCTGGATAGCCGATTTTTTTTGTAATGGCAAATAATTTTTCTTTAGCTTTTATTTTAGTACTATCGCTCATCCAATCCAATTTGTCTATTCTGTTGGCAAATGCTTTTTGTAAGTTATTTACCAACTCCACCATTCTTTTTTTAGCATCTTCAGAAAAATATTTCTTAACGTACAATTGTCCTAAAGCGTAACCCAAAGTACCATCAACCTCACTTGCCATCATTTCTCCACGTGATTTCTGGACCGCCTGACCAGAAAGAACCTTTGTAAATTCAAATTCAGCATCTGTAAAAGGCTTACTCAACACGTTAGAATAATTATTTATCGCATGAGCCTTTAAATAAACTTTCCAATCGTTAATTGAGATAGATTTTAAGAGAACATTTAGCTGGTTATAGTAAGCAGGTTGACCTACATCGATAGAATCTGTGTTTGCGTCCAAATTATTTAAAAGACTTTTCCAACCAATATTAGGTTGCTTTTGTATAAGATCGGAAACGGCAAATTTATTGTAGTTCGCTTTTACATCTCGCAATTCAATTCTCGTTCTGTGAGATGCTGCAATTTGTTTATCAATATTATACACCAGGTTAGCATTCTTTTTAGCATCTAAAGTGCCACTTCCGGTTAATTCAAATAAAGTAGTCAAGTATTTTTTGTAAGCTTCCTGGATAGCGATAGTAGATGAATCTGTTTCAAAATAGTAGTCTCTATCGGGTAAGCCGATTCCTGTTTGATAAGTATGAGCAATATTGATACTGCTATTTTTATCATCTGGTGAAATTGAAAAAGATAGTATGGAAGAATTGTCAAGCTTCACTTGATCAACAACAAATTTCATCAAAGAAGTTAAGTCGTTGATTTTATCTAAACTAGCTAGTATAGGTTTAATTGGCTCGAAACCTCTTTTATTAATGGTTATGGTGTCCATCCCAGATGCATAAAAATCTCCTACTTTTTGCTCTATGCTTCCTGTTGTATTATTAGCTTTTGAAACGCTGTCTAATATATTTTGTAACCTTATACGTTGTGGATAATTCATAAACATATAAGTACCAACGCCAGCTTGTGTTGATGGTATCTCGGCAGAATTATACCATTTTCCATTTACATACATAAAGAAATTATTGCCTGGCGTAAGGGTAGAATCTATCCCTTGTATAGCTACAAACTTTTTGTAGGAAGAAGTTTTACAAGCCGCAAATAGCAGAAGCGTGATGATAAGGAAATAAAGATTTTTCATGAAAGGTTTTTTTTAACAAGATAAATGAACATCAATTTTTTGGATAGTTGATAGGATATCTAATGATTTAAATAAATGTTAAAAACAAATATATTAATTATCTCTTCATAAAATAAAGCGAATAATTTTCAAAAAGCTTTCAAGATGACTTATTTATTTTTTGATAAAAAACTCAATTTTATTATGCTTGTGCTTTGTGGGCGTATGAAAGGAAAGCGTTTTAAACGCCTTAAGTTATATGGATTAAATCTGCTGCAACCTTAGCTTTTTTTCGTAACACCTCTATATCAGACCCAATATGGTCATATACAAGCGCAATACCCATTCTGCGATTTGGCTTTATAGATGGTTTGCCAAAAATACGTACATCTGTATTACTTTGTTCCAAAGCTTTTTCAATACCTGAAATTTTAAAGTAGTTTGCTGTTTTATTAGCCAATACCACCGCATTTGCACCCGCTCTTTCTAAGGTTATGGTAGGTATAGGCAAACCCAAAATTGCTCTGGCATGCAGTTCGAACTGATTTAGATTTTGAGTACCAGCCAACGTTACCATACCGGTATCATGTGGACGTGGGCTAAGCTCTGAAAAGTATACTCCTTTAGTAGTCAGAAAAAATTCTATTCCCCAAATACCTTCCCCAGTTAATGCAGTTGTTATTTTTTGTGCCATTGTACAGGCATCTGCCAAATCTTTACTGCTAACAGCAACCGGTTGCCAGCTTTCCTGGTAATCACCACGTTCTTGACGGTGACCAATAGGCGGGCAAAATAAAATTGGTCCGTTTTTTTGAGTAACTGTTAATAGGGTAATCTCTGTTTCAAAGGCGATAAATTCTTCTATGATTACTTCTTTGATATCGCCTCTAGAATTGTTAATTGCATAATCCCAAACGGTTTGCTGGTCGTCTAGTTTTTTTAAAACGGATTGTCCTTTACCACTGCTAGACATTAATGGTTTTATGACGCAGGGCAATCCAATCTCATTTACTGCTTTTGTAAATTCTGTAAAGTTACTGGCATAAAAATACTTCGCGGTTTGCAGCCCAAGTTCTTTACTTGCCAAATCACGAATCAGTTTTCTATTCATTGTAAAATTTGCGGCTCTTGCACTAGGTACAACTTGGATGTTTTGCTGCTCATAAGTGTAAAAACGCTCCGTACGGATGGCTTCAATTTCAGGTACTATCAAATCGGGCTGATGTTTTGCAACGATAGCGTCTAGTTGGGCTGCATTTAGCATGTCTAAGACTTCAAAATCATCGGCAACTTGCATTGCAGGGGCACCAACATAGCTATCAGCAGTTATAACGGTTTGTCCTAATCGCTGTAAAGCAATTACCAATTCTTTGCCTAGCTCGCCACTGCCTAGTAATAATATTTTTTTTTGCATGGTTTATAAAATTGTTTCGTTAAGTGGTTAGTATGTTCTTGATAATGATTTGATATAACCTTAACTTATAAATAAAAAAGGTTACCATTTGTTTTTAAATAAGAAGAGTATTCAAACCTAAAAATCCTTGTTTTTTATCTCTATTAGAAAAGATGGATTTACTCAAAGTTAAATGGAAGAATTTTTACAGACATGATTTAGCAAAGCTGTAAGAACCTTTCCATGGCATTGTTATTGTAAAATAATTTTAAACATTATTATAAAATTTATGGCATTTCAAACAATAAATCCTTTTAACGGGGAAAAAGTAAAATCTTTTGAAGAATTTGATAAAAGCACTTTAGATGCGAAATTAAAAAAAGCGGAATCGTGTTTTGAAGCCTGGAGTAATGAGAGTTTTGAAATAAGAAAAAAAGTGATACAAAAAGTTGCCGACTTAATGAGGGAGCAATCACAAGAACTAGCTGAGCTTATTACCTTAGAAATGGGTAAACGTATAGCCGAAAGTAAAGGGGAAGTGGAATTAAGTGCTTCTATTTATGAATATTACGCTAAAAATGCAGAGGAGTTTTTAGCAGACCAAATATTAAATCCAAAAGAAGGAGAGGCATTTATAAGAAAGGAACCAATTGGGGTTTTATTAGGTATAGAACCTTGGAATTATCCCTATTATCAAGTAGCTAGGTTTGCAGCGCCTAACATTATGGCAGGAAATTGCATTTTACTAAAACATGCTTCTAATGTCCCTCAGTGTGCATCGGCTATAGAAAAACTGTTTGTAAATGCGGGAGCACCAGCAGGATTATACACTAATTTATTTATCAGTACAGATAAAGTTGAAGAACTAATAGCAAACCCAATAGTTAAGGCTGTGTCTTTAACAGGTAGTGAAAAAGCAGGTGCTAGTGTAGCCGCGATTGCAGGTAAAAACTTAAAGAAATCTGTACTGGAACTAGGTGGGAGCGATCCTTTTATCGTTTTAGAAGATGCAGATATTGATAAGACAGTAACATGGGCAGTTTATGGAAGGATGCAAAATTGTGGACAAGCATGTATAGCAGCAAAAAGATTTATTGTGATGGATAAAGTTTACGATGAATTCTTAGCAAAATTTAAAGCAGGATTGGAGCAAATGCTTCCCGGCGACCCGATGAATGAAAACACGAAATTGGGACCGTTGAGTAGTAAATCTGCGTTAGAAGGATTGGAAGAACAGGTAGAAAAATCTGTAAAAGCAGGAGCTAAAGTTTTAACCGGAGGAAAACGTTTTGATAGGGAAGGGTATTTTATGCAGCCCACTATTTTAACAGATATTCCTAAAGAGGCGGAAGCTTACCACGAAGAATTATTTGGACCAGTTGCCTCTGTTTATAGAGTGAGTTCTGAAGATGAAGCCATAGCTTTAGCAAATGCAACTCGTTTTGGGCTTGGGGGTTCTATTTTTACCACAGATGAAAAACGTGGTCATAAATTAGCAGAAAGAATTAACTCTGGAATGGTTTTCATAAATCATCCTACAGGTTCGCAGCCTGATCTTCCTTTTGGAGGTACGCATCAAAGTGGTTACGGTAGAGAACTTTCCTCTTTGGGAATAGATGAATTTTTGAACAAGAAATTGATTAGAACTATTGATATAAACAGTAAATAGAGATCAGTAAAATAAAAAAAAGAGAATTTATTAGTCTCTTTTTTTTATTTTTTGTAAAGTTGAATTAATAAATTTTACTTCCTCAGCAATCAATTTTATTTTTAAATAAAATTTAAGGGCTTGATTTATTGTATTTTATTTTAAGATAAAAAGCATGTAAAATTATAAATGATGATTTGCTTAATTACCTAATCTGCTTTCAAGTTCTACTATAATATCGTTTTTTCTATTTAAAACCTCATAAGGGGGATTATACCCCAAGAAGTAAAACCGATTGGTATATTTTATTCCTTGAGCATTTAAAGCATCTTTTAATTTTTGTTTATATTCTTCTATTTTTTCATCATCTGCCCATCCGCTAAATGTAATAGCAGCAACAGTTTTTGCGGGTTCTTCTCTAAATTTAATTTGTGATTGATTAGGTTGAGGAAGTGTTTCTTTGTTAAATTTCTTTGGAACCATAAACATCATGGTCATGGAATCTTCTAAAGACATGGCTACCGGAGAGGTCATGGCTATTTTTTCGTTTTTACTATTTCCACCAAATATGTATCCTGCTAAAACGGAAAAACCTTTGCTAGAACTCTCTTTATATTTATTAGTTGATAGTTTAACAGATGTAAATAAGGTAGCCTCATAATTACGAATTTCAAATGTATCGTATTTTTTTACAACTGAATATGGATAGGTTTCTATATTTTTTTGACTGCTCATAGCAAAAATTTGAATAGCCATAAATGCTATTAAGACAACTCCAAGTAAGATGACTATAATTTTCATGGTTTATATATTTATAACAATTTTGGTAATTTTAGTTGTTTCACTATAAACGTAATCATCAACTTAGCATAAATGTTTTAAGTTATTATTTTAAACTCTAATAACTTATAGTTTTATCATTGCTAATCTTCTATCTAATAAATAGATCAGGTTTAAAAAACGGAATAATTATTGTAAAAACCTTCAAAGATTTAAATCATCTAATTTAAAAACAATGAAATTTCTAACTTTAATAGCCTTAATAAAACGTTCCAATTTTAATATTATCAACATGAAAATAAAATTTATGGCAATTGTGTTAGTTGCTATTTTTTTAAATGCTTGTCAGAATACAAATCAAAAACAAACAGAATCTTTAGTAGAAAGAGACACTATTATAACCGTAAAAACGGATACTGTAAAAAATATTCAACCAAAAGAGGTTAATTATGCATTGGCATTAAGTCCTAATGCAATACAAATAGTTAATCAAAATACTGGTTCTACAAAAGAAATTAGTTTTGGGATGGCGTTTAATCAAACTATAGAAACCATTGAAAAAGTATTAAAATCAAAACCCAGTATAGGCATAAATAGCGAATGTGGTGCTGGTCCATTAAAAATGGCAACCTGGGATAATGGTTTAACTTTGCTTTTTAAAGAAAAAAATAGCGACTGGTTATTTGTAGGTTGGGCTGCAAACAAACCTAAAAACCCAGAAATGAAATTGGCCACCATGGCTGGAGTAGGCATTGGAAGTACCAGAAAAGAAATGGAAAGCGCAACGGTAATTAAAGTGAACAAAACATCTTTAGGTTATGAATTTTCTACCAAAGCGGATGACCTTTTTGGAATTTTTGACGGAGCTGGGCAGGATGCTAAAATTACCAATTTATGGAGTGGGTTAAGTTGTAATTTTAGATAATAGAAATCCTTAAAAAGTTTTAAAGCATAGAGTTGGTTAAGTCTTTAAGAACCTTTTCTTTTCATTTTTCATTAATTGATTTTAAGTTATACTAAAAGAGAAAATGAAAGTTTCTCTGAGTTTAATTTTTTCTAATGTTTTATCATATCATGGTCTGCTTAAGATAATTTAATTATTTTAGTCTTTTTAAGATACATGTCTATATTCAATTTCCTTAAGAAGTCATCAAATAAAATAAATACTTTGTGGTTCCAACTTATTGGAAATCAAGATGATTTTGTAATTGAAAGTAGGATATTTCATTCCATTAGTATCGGTGTCATCATTTTATCAGCCTTATATATTCCATATAACTTTTATGCTGGTCTTTACATTTCTTCTATATCAGCTTTAATTTTTGGCTTAATATTTTTTTATCAATACTATAATTCTAGGTATCGCGGTAAAACACAAAATGACACTGTTTTTGCTTTAACGGGTTTAATTCTTTTTGGAGTTAATTATTTCTCTAATGCTGGCATTACTGGCTCTACAGATATCATTTGGCCAACCTACTTATTATTAGTATTTGCGATTTCTCCTTATCGAAAGCATATCAATTGGCTGATCATTTACTTTACTTTTTTTCTAATCTTACACCTTATAGAATATTCTTACCCTGCTTCAGTACAAAACCCTTTTACTACTGTTAAAGATCATTTTATAGATAGAATTACAGCAATACCCTTGGCTATATTGGTTATTTATATTGTGTTTAATTTTATTAGGCGTAGTTATGACAAAGAACGTAGTGCTGTATTAGAGAAAAATTTAATTATTGCAAAAAGTAACGAGCAAATTTTGATTCAAAATGATTTATTGGAGAAAAGTAATATAGAGAAAAGTAAACTGATGTCTATTATATCTCATGATCTTCGTACTCCATTAGTAAATATCCACAGTTATCTTCAAGTATTGAAGGATTATGAAATGGATAACACGGAACGTAATCAAATAGAAAAAACGCTTTTAAAATCTACAAATAATGCGATAGATATGCTTTCTAATATTTTGCATTGGTCAAAATCCCAAATGGAGGGTCCGAATGCGCAACTATTACCCATAAATCTTTTATACGTTTTATCTACAACTATAGATATGGGTAAAGCAAATGCAATAAAAAAAGATATTAGTTTAAATGCTCATATCTCTCCAGAAATAAATATTTTGGCCGATGTTGATATGCTACAATTAGTAGTAAGAAATCTCATTAGCAATGCGGTTAAATTCTCGCCAATTGGAGGCCATATAGAAGTTAATGCGGAACATGTATTAGAAGAATGTAAAATAACTGTATCTGATGATGGGATTGGAATTCCATTAGACAAACAGGGTTCTATTTTTTCTATACAAACAAAGCCTTCATATGGTACCAATAAAGAGTTAGGTGTTGGATTGGGTTTAGCACTTTGTAAAGAGTATGTAGACCTTCAAAATGGCAGAATAGATTTTGAAACTGATTCAGAATCTGGCACTAAATTTTTTGTTTATTTACCAATGGCGATTGACAATTAGGTAAATCAAAGTTGATTCCCTACAACTTAAAATCAGGTATCCATTTTTTTTTAAAAATATTAGTTTAATAATTATCCTGTTAAATTCTTGTTCTAACATCGTAAAAAGAATTAAATTTGCAGCTGTATAAACTCATCATCATTAAACAAGGGTTTACGCCCATCTTAATCAAAATAATAAATATGTTATCAGAATATAATATTCAAAAAGCCAGTTCAATGGATCAAATTATATTTAATTATTTTAAACTTAATCCTAAAGTTAAAGAGATACAAGCAAAAGATTTAATGGAAATTTTTGTAAAGGAGAACGTATTTAGTAAAGACTATAAAGAGGGTTTACCGCTTAGAGATTTCTTAAAGAAAGTAGAAGAAAGTGATCGTTTAGACCTATTTAAAAAATCAAGTCTTGTTAGAAAAGAAGAAAATAGGTATTGGTTTTTTGTGAGGAGAGCAAAGAAATAGATAAAGATTTAAAATAAGATTTAAACCTCATTATATTAAACTTGAACCCCCATTAATGTTTCATACAGCTTTTTGATTTCTATTGGCTTGCTTAAAAAACCATTAAAGTGAAACGAATTTTCTTCACGACTTTCTGCCGTGATATCTGCGGTTAGGGCAAAAATAGGGGTAAATTGATTGATGTTTTTATGTTCCCTGATTTGTTTAGTGGCATCAAAGCCGTTTAATTCTGGCATGTGGATATCCATTAAAATAAAATCGTAGTAAAGTAATTTGGCTTTTTCTACTGCTTCTATTCCGTTAATAACATGATCTGTAATGATGCCCCAATTGGATAATACCCTCATTGCTACCATGGCATTAATTTGATTATCTTCTGAAAGGAGCACTCTTTTACCTTTTAAATGATTTTGTTCTAAGGCGGGTATTTCTTGTACCTTGGAAACCCTTTTTAATTGTAGCGTAAAATAAAACTTGGTACCGTTGCCAACCTTACTCTTAAAATTAATTTTACTACCGTATATAGTTAATATTTTTTTAACAATGGCAAGGCCAAGCCCAGTTCCCACATGTTTTTTTGTAGTGATAGATTTTGGTTGGGCAAAACTCTCAAATATTTTATCGTAAAAGTCTTCTGCAATACCTACTCCGGTATCTGAAATCTCAAAACTAATACTATCCTTTAATTCCTCTTTTTTTATTCTACTCACTTTTAAATTTACAGAACCATGTTCTGTAAATTTAATCCCGTTACTTATTAGGTTGTTTAAAACCTGAGACAGTTTAGTTTCATCTAGTTCATACCAACCTTTAAGATTAGGATCTAAATCTAAATTTAATTTAATATTTTTTTGATTTGCTTCTAGTTGATAAGTAGTGATTGTGCGTTTTAAAACAGTTGTTAAATCACTCGGACGTAAATCAAGGGTAACTTTTCCATTATCTAATTTTGTAAAATCTAAAATATCATTGATAATGAGCAATAAGTTTACAGAAGCTGCACTTAAAGAATCGATTAGATTTTTATCATTCCCAACATATTTCTCTCTTAAAAGTGAGCTAATTGTTGTTATGGCATTTAATGGAGTTCGGATTTCATGACTCATGGTAGAAAGAAAATCCTGTTTTATACGAGCAGATTGTTCTGCAATATCTTTTTTCTCTAAAATTGCTGCCTTTTCTTTTCTAAGTTGATCGTCTTTTTCAAGCGATTTCATTTTAGTAATTAAATCATAACTTTTTATGATTTGCAGGGTTTGGGCGTTAATTACTTTTTCTTTTTGCGATAGGTATAATTCTAAATATGCCAACGCATCTAAAGGCTTGTGTTCTAGCTTGGCAATTTGATAAAGTAAAAAATTACTTTTAAACTTAATAATCACGGTATTGTATGTTTCACCAATCTTAATCGCTTCTAATAATGTATCTTTTGCAAGTTTAAGTTTATCCCATTTAAGATATAGTAATCCTAATTTTTGATAGGCCATTCCAAGGCCAAGTTTTTCTCCAGAATTGATGTGAATATCAATAGATGCTTTAAAATCCTTTTCTGCTAAATCATAGTTGCCGGTATGAATATAAATTTTGGCTCTTCCAAAATAAGCAAATGCTAATCCACGGATATCGCCTGTTTGATTTTTTAAATGAATTGATTTTTCTACTAATTTAAATGCTTTTTTTAATTTTAGCTGTTTCAAATAAATACCAGATAAAGGATTATATACATTAGAAATTAAGCTCTTATTTTTAATTTTTTTTGCAGCTGTTATAGCTTTTTTATAAGAATTAATTGCATTGCCTACATCACCAAAATACTCGTAAATTGTACCTAATGATTTATGAACCCGGGCTTGATTAAAATAGTCATCATTTTTTTGATAAATGGTTAAACAGTCCATCAGATTAATTAATCCAAGATGGTAGTTATCTGTTTTATAATGGATACTCGCAATATTGTAAGAAGCATCTGCAAGCCCATTTTCATCGTCTAATAATTTAAAAACAAGGATAGATTTCTTAGCCAAAGACATGGCTTGTTTATAAGACCCACTAATCATATAAAATAAGGAAAGTTGATTTAAACTTTTCCCTATTAAAAATTGATCATTTAAGATTTTGCTGATTGTTAATGCTTTGGAAGATAATCGGATACTTTGTTTTAAATCATAGATACGACAAGCATAAGAATCTTCTAAAAGCTTTTTTACCTCATTTATGATTAAAATATTGTTATCCATCTCCAATTGAATTGATACGTCTAGGTTATACGTTTAAACATTTAAAAATGTTCTTAAATCAATAATTCAAAGCTTAAATAATTTTAAACTTATTTTATAAATGATTAAGGGCAATGTGTATTAACGTTTAACTACACCATCAACAGCAGGTTTTTTTAAAGTTTCAGAAACTGTCCAACCTGTTCCATACATCCAATCTGTCATCTTTTTTAATTTCATGATGTCGATTCCTACTGGCTCATCTTTTGGGGTATGATAATCGGGATGTAACAAAGTAGTAAAGAAAATAGCCGGAATGCCAGCTTGCGCATAGGGCAAATGATCACTCCTGAAATACCAAAATTCTGGATGTGCGGCTTCATCCCAAGAAAAATCTACCTTAAAATGAGTTAGTTTTGCATTTGTTTTTAAAGCCATACTCACTAGTTCAGATGAATTTTTGTGTGGAACAATACTACCTAGTAAAGCTGCAGAATCAGGTGCATTCCTTCCTATCATATCTCCATTTAAAACAGCAACAATTTTATTTTTATCCATATTAGGATGATTAACAAACCACCTTGAACCTAATAAACCTCTTTCCTCGGCTCCATGCCATATAAATAAAGCAGAACGTTTTCCAGGTTTAGAAATCCAAGCTCTTCCAATAGCCAACATAGCCACAGTTACAGATGCATTATCATCTGCACCATTCCAAATTGAATCACCTTTTATGGCTGGGCCAACTCCATCATGATCATGATGACCGCTAAAAAGCACAAATTCATTCTTTAGTTGTGGGTCTGTTCCAGCAGCTTTTGCAATTACATTTACACTAGGATATTCGAAATTTTCTTCTTTAAAATCCAATGTGATATGGGCATTGCCGTTACTTAATTGACTTTCAAATTCATCACTTACCAAAATTGAGGGTGTTTTAACTTTTGGTTTGTCCATGCCATCAATTAAGTACAAACCTTCCTCAAAGTTATGTCCCACAAAAGCAATAGCTGCTTTAACCGTTTCATCAGCAACAAAAATAATTGCTTTTACACCTTTGCGTTGTAAAATTTGGCTTTGCTGACGTATAGCAGAGGCTGTATAGCGATATCCCCACAGGCTCATACCTGGTGCTGGTAATGGTTTTGGTGCTTTTATTTTTAATGCTACTATTTTATCTTTTAAATCTTGTGCGGTATCCGCCATTGAGCTTAACCATTTTACATCTGCATCTAATTTAATATCTAAGGGTTGTGTGGGCCAAACCTCTTTCCAAAGTTTTAAAGATTTATTATTTATAGCAAAACTACTACTCTCAGCTATACGAGTTCTATTGATATTGAAAAACTGAAAATAAGTCCCATCATCTCCAGCAGGTTTTAATCCAGCTTCTTGTGCTTTTTGGGCTACCCAAACCGCAGCTCTCATTTCATCTAAACTTCCGGCTCTTCTGCCTCTAAAAGCATCTCCAGCCAATTCAAAAATATCTTTTTTTAAGTCGAAGGTTTTTATTGCAGATAAGGCAGGTGGCGTAATTTGAGCTTTAACGCTAAAGCAGATAATAAATAAAATGAAAATTATAAGGGTATACTGTTTTTTCATAATGCAAAATAAGAAATGAAGATTAATAAATAAATTAATCCTGTAAATATTACAAACTAGCTTAATAATAGAATTTAAGCTAACAAATCTACTGCGGTCATGTTATTTTGTATACCAGCATGATCTAATGCCATTAATCCATTGTTATCATGAATCATTTTATCAGCCCCATGATCTATTAATAATTTAATCATATCATTTCGTCCGAACATGGTAGCAAACATGAGGGCTGTGCCACCATTGCCATGTTGTTGGTTAAGGTCTGCTTTACCCTTTATGAGTAATTCTGCAATTTCTGGATAGCCTTTAAAAGCAACTCCCATCAAAGCGGTATTCCCACCATTATCTTGGGCATTAAGGTCGGCACCTTGTTCAATCAATAATTCTGTTGCAGCTAATTGTCCGTTGTAGGTGGCTATGGTAAGTGGGGTACATCCTTTTTCATCTTTAGAATTGATGTTGGCACCGGCAGCTAATAATTGTTTAATCTGTTCAAGGTCGCCAATTCTGGCAGCTTGTATCAATTCATTCATGTAATGGTTTTTTTTAAATTAATGGATTTGACGTATTTTAAGAAAAGATATTAATCGCTTATAAAAAAATGCAGTAGAAGGAATTTCTTCTGCTGCATTTAAAAGATTATGAAGGAACTTTTTCTCCTTTTTCTCTAGGCCAAAAACGATGGTTTGCAATGGCAGTGATGAATTTTTGCGTATCTTCTTTAGTTACCTTATCCATCATAATCAAAGCTTCATCTTTATCAATCGCTTTTTTATCCGTTAGTTTTTGAGCTACATAGCTTTTATCGAATAATTTTTTAGCATCCCCACAAAAAGCCAAGGCTTTACAATGCGTAAAAGTTTCATTTATAAAATGAATAGCATCGGGAATATCCATTAACGCTTGTATGCTTTTCTCACCCGAAGGGATATAAATGGCATCTACTAATACAGAAGCAAAGGCTAAAAAGCTTTTATCTACTTTAATTTTGTTTCCATCGCTGTCGTTAATAAATCCTCCATGAGGTGCAATTACTTTAACCATGGCTCCTTCATCTTCTAAAGATTTTTTCATAGATGATAAGGATTCCGTATCTACACCGTCAGCAGCTAAAAAAGCAACTTGCCTGGTTTTAATGGTATCCTTAATCGTATTTGCCATGCTTAAGGCTGGTGAATTTTTAAATTCAGGATTCACATCAATTGGTTGAAAATCATCAGGATTTTCATCTGCACCAAATTGATGATTCATTGGTTCTTTAGGCTTTGGAACTTCTATTCCTAATCCTTTTGCAACAATAGCGGCTAAATTTTTATCAATTTGAGTCAATAAACCCACTACTCTTTCTGCAATTTCTGGCCTTTCTAATTTACCCAATTCAAATTTCAAAGCATCTTGAATATGGCTTTGTTCTGGATATGATTGGCTATTATAAAATAAAGTTGCCTGACTAAAAAAGTCTAAGAAGCTTTTACTTCTTGTCCTGATTTTATAATAATCAACTCTTTCCTGATAAGAGGTAAAACCTCCTTCTGCAGCTTTAGCTTGTTTTGGAGAACCATCGGAAATGGAGTTTGGGAAATAAGCTGTTTTGCTTTTATTGATCTCCATTCTTGCTATGCCATCCCTTTGATTATTGTGCATTGACGCAATTGGCCTATTGATAGGAATCTCATGAAAGTTTGGTCCACCTAAACGACTCAATTGTGTATCTGTATAAGAGAATAATCTTCCCTGTAAAAGAGGGTCGTTGGTAAAATCTATTCCAGGTACTACATGTCCTAAATGAAATGCTACTTGTTCTGTTTCTGCAAAATAATTATCTGGGTTACGGTTTAAAGTCATTTTACCGATTTTCTTTACCGGAATTAATTCTTCAGGAACTAATTTAGTTGGATCTAAAAGGTCGAAATCAAATTTATGCTCATCTTCTTCAGGGATTATTTGGACACCAAATTCCCATTCAGCAAAATCACCGTTTTCAATTGCGTCATGTAAATCTCTTCTATGGAAATCCGGATCTTGTCCATTAATTTTCAAAGCCTCGTCCCAAACTACGGAATGCATTCCCAATAAAG
>JBBRYE010000051.1:0-24105 GCA_038237895.1 Sphingobacteriales bacterium
AAATCGGGGTTTTCAATTTTATCATAAATAGATATATCAAATAAGTAAGGTAAAAGCAAATCATCTAATTTAGAAGATAGTTCATTCAGGTCGTTTAAATAAAGGTTTTGTCCTATTAATGATATATCAATATCAGAACCTGGCCTATAATTATCTTTTGCTCTAGAACCATAAATCATAACTTTTTCGATTTTTGGAAACTGATTTAACGTATTTCTAATTTTATCCAAATCAATAGCATTCAAACCAAAATCAGCCATCATAATGATTTTAACTTTTGTTCTAACTGAATAAATTTTTCAAAATAATCTTCTCTTATTTTTATCAATATTTCTTTGGCAATATCCTGATTGTAAGTATGTGAACTTTTAATTCTGCTTTCAATCATATCCATCCAAATATGTCCTTCCTCAATCAAATTTCTATTAAAAGCCATCCTAAAAGCATCTCTACTTCCAATAATTTCAGTAATTCCTTGAAAACTTAGATAATCCTTAATTACATTCCATGATAATTCGTAAGTGTATTTAAACGCTTGAATTAGACCCTGCTCTTCTAGTTCATTCAAATTTTCTCCCTTTAAAAATTTTTCCAATTGCCTTAAGGCTTTTTGATAATTTTTAAATCTTTGTTGCCAACGGATGTCTTGATTTTCCATTTATATCAATTAAATTTAAAACAACTTTGTTTGTCCTTTATCATCTAGTTTAATATCATTTGGATTGGTAATCTCAAAATCTATTTTTCTTTCTTGTTTTGGATTTGAGGTGAATTTAGGTTTGCTTTCCTCTGTATTTGTGGTTTCTTCTTTCTCTTTTTTATCTATCGCTTCTTCAATAATTTTTGATTCAACTTTTAAAGGTTCGCTTTTGATAGTATCCTCATCAGTTATTTCTTCTTCTTCGTCGATGCTAATTTCTTCAATCTCTTCTTCTTGTACTTCTTCTCTATCGTTAATCTCAGAAATCAATTCTATTTTCTGCACATCATTTTGACTCAGTTTATTTCCTTGAGCTTTAATTCCTTTTACATCAATAGCTTCTGATAAGTCTAATTCTTGTTCATCAAAGATTTGAGATTTTCCTTTTAAGGATTCTATCTTTATTATCGGATGGTCTGCGCTACTAAGTAATATCATTTTAGAATTAGGTTCTTCGCTGATAAATCCGCTACGCTTTCCAATAGCCAAATCCTCAAAAATAAATCTTTTGATAAAATAGTTTTTTGATTTACCATCAAAGTGGATACAAGAGAATACTTTTTTGGTATCTAGTTTTTCTATTCTTAACATTTTATCATCAAAATGATTGCTTAGATCAAAACTAGAAAGTTCATAACTTCCATCATTAAAAACACAAAGTATTTTATCTTCTGCCTGAAATTCGCCTAAATATCTACCGTGTCCATTTTCATTTAAACGTTTTGTAATTGGATCATACCAGATTTTTCTCCCTGCCAAAGTAGAAACACCTTTAGATTTCAAGGTTACTTTTTTGATGGCATACTTGCTTAAAATATTTCCTTGTGATGCTCTTCCTTTAATAGAAGTTTCGGCAAAATCAATATCAAAAGAAAGTTTCTTTAGCTTAGATAAAGGCTTTAAAGCTACATTAATCACTTCGGCTTCTCCGTTAGGGTTTGCGGTAAAATATAATGTTTTACTGCCCTTACTAGCTTTTGTTAAATCATATTCTTTATCACGAGTAACACCACCAATTGCAAAACGCTTGATGTATGCAACACCAGTTTTACCATCTTTATAAACCATGTTATAAATGGTACGTTCATCGTTTTTCTTGAAAACACCAACATGCAATAAGTTTTTCCCTACAAATGTTTTATCCTGAACTTTGGTAACCAAGCAAACTCCATCTTCCCTAAAAACAACAATATCGTCTAAATCCGAGCAATCGAAAATATACTCATCCTTCTTCAATCCTGTACCTATAAAACCGTCTTCTCGGTTTACGTAAAACTTGGTATTTGCTAAAGCTACTTGTGCAGCTTCTACCCTATCAAAAGTTCTAATCTCTGTTTTACGTTCCCGGCCTTTGCCAAATTTTTCTTTTAATCGATTAAAATAAGCAATCGCATAATCGGTTAAATGCCTTAAATCATGTTTAACATTTTTGATTTCTTTTTCCAAAGCTGCCATTTGCTCATCCGCTTTTTTAACATCAAAACGGGTGATGCTACTCATTGGCTTATCAATCAGTTTCTTAAAATCTTCAGGTAAAATTTCTCTATATAAAGTGGGTTTAAAAGGCTCGAATAATCGGTGTAAAACAATTAAAACTTCCTCAAAATTTGTGGAATTTTCATAATCAGGATGTTTGTACATCCCTTCTTGGATAAATATCTTCAATAAAGAACTAAAGAAAATTCGCTCCATTAAATCATGAAGTTTAATCTCTAATTCTCTCTTTAATAGGTTTTTAGTATAATGAGTGCTCTCGACTAAAATATCGTTAACACTCATAAAATGAGGTTTATCTCCTTTTATGATACAGGTATTTGGCGAAATAGAAACCTCGCAATTGGTAAAAGCATAAAGTGCATCAATGGTAACATCAGGAGAAATTCCAGGAGCCAAATGAATAACTATTTCTACATCTTTTGCCGTGTTGTCCTCAATTTTCTTGATTTTTATTTTACCCTTATCATTAGCAGAAATAATGCTATCAATTAAACCAATGGTGGTGGTAGAAAAAGGAATTTCTGTAATAACTAGCGTCTTTTTATCTAATTCTGAAATTTTTGCCCTAACTCTAATTTTTCCACCTCGTTGTCCTTCATTATAGTTTGAAAAATCGGCCATGCCACCCATTAAAAAATCAGGAACAATATCTGGTCGGTTACCTTTTAAAATTTCTATAGATGCATCAATTAACTCAATAAAATTATGAGGCATTACTTTGGTGGCCAAACCAACTGCAATACCTTCGGCACCTTGAGCCAATAAAAGAGGGAATTTTACGGGTAAAGTAATTGGTTCTCTATTTCTTCCGTCGTAAGACGATTGCCATTCGGTAGTATCGGGATTAAAAACAACTTCTAAAGCAAATTTGGATAATCGAGCTTCGATGTATCGAGGTGCGGCAGCAGAATCTCCGGTTACGGGATCTCCCCAGTTACCTTGGGTATCAATTAATAAATTTTTTTGACCGATTTGGACCATGGCATCACCAATAGAAGCATCGCCATGTGGATGATACTTCATGGTATTTCCAATTACGTTAGCCGCTTTATTAAAACGTCCATCATCCATTTCTTTTAATGAATGTAAAATACGACGCTGAACGGGCTTCAATCCATCATGAATATGCGGAACCGCCCTATCTAAAATTACATAAGAAGCATAATCAAGAAACCAATTTTCGTATAAACCGCTTAATGGCGTTACGTTATGTAAGGCTTCTTCGTTTTTGTAATTGTTTTCTTCCATTGTTTGTTTTTAACCGCACAGTTTTTTTCTGGATGGCTAGATTTTTAACCGCAAAGGACGCTAAGGTCACAGAGCTGGGTTTTTTATTTTTTTTCTTTCCATTCTGAAATTTTCTGTTTTAAATATTTCATGGAATGAAACTTTCCTTTCTCTGCTTTTTCAATCATTTCCTTAATATCTTCATTAGTAAAATAACAAACTTTGATACCTTTGAGATTAGATGTTTTCGTATTATTTATATATTAAAATCATTACTAAAGTTGAAAAATTGAGCTTTATTTAGTTAAGTCTTAGAAATACGCATCGAATACTTAAATATTTATTTTAATGCTCGTTGATGACTCTTTTTAATCCGTCTTTTAATAGTAAAACATTGAAATTTATCAATAAACCTAATTTACAATCTGAAAGCTTTAAATAAGTTAATAATTGAGCTAGATAAATATCATTCATTTCCTTAACAGATTTAACTTCAATTATAACTTTATTAGCGACCAAAATATCTAATCTATAACCACAATCTAATTTTACATCGTCATAAATTATTGGTAAAGGTTTCTCTTTTTCAACAAATAAACCATTTTTATTCAACTCATAAGCCAAACATTCTTTATAAACAGATTCCAATAAACCTGGACCTAATTCTTTATGAACTTTAATAGCAAAACCAATTATTTTAGTCGCTAGAGAGTTTTCAATTTCCATTTCTTATTGATTTTCTCATCCAACTTTGTGAACTTTGCGCTCTCTGCGGTTAAAATTAAAAAATTCTCTGTCGCTACTCACCTCCCAATCTCTCCTCAAAAAACATAAAAGGCAAGAAGCTTCTAACACCTTTCGCTTTCCAAACTGGGCCACCAATACAATACAATAAAACTTCAATTTCTTTAGATTGCTTTTTCTCAGATTCTGCCATTACCTGCAAACAGGCTCCACAAGGAGTTGTAGGTAATTCTAATTTAAACTGATTTGTTTGGGCAGTAACCGCTATTGCTACAATTTCGTCCTTAGGATAATTTGCACCAATTGTAAAAAGAGCAACCCTTTCGGCACATAAACCAGATGGATAAGCTACATTTTCTTGGTTGCTACCATAAACAATCTTTCCAGAAGCTAACTTTACCGCTACACCAACTTTAAATTTAGAATATGGTGAATGGGAATTTTCTAAGGCTTTAACCGCTTCTAAACACAATTCTTTATCGGTTTTAGCCAAATCTTCTATACTTTCAAAATCTTCAAAAGCTATATTTATTTCTTTTTTTATCAATGATGTTTTATTAATAAATTTATGTGACATTCAACTAAGCTGCAGTATTGGCCATAGCTTCAGCATCTTCAATTGCTTGTTTTGCATCCGCTATAATTTCCGCATCGTCTTTCTCTACCCTTAAATTTTGGACAATATGTTGTTGCCTATCCATGGTGTTTTTACCCATGTAATACTCTAACAGGTTTTTAATTTTTGTTTCGCCTTGTAAAATCACCGGATCCAGACGAATATCCTCTCCAATAAAATTCTCAAATTCATCTGGAGAAATTTCTCCTAAACCTTTAAATCTCGTAATTTCTGGCTTCCCGCCGAGTTTATCAATCGCTAAAACTCGTTCTTCATCGCTGTAGCAATAAATAGTCTCCTTTTTGTTTCTTACCCTAAATAATGGTGTTTGTAGAATAAATACATGACCAGTTTTTACCAAATCTGGGAAAAATTGCAAAAAGAAAGTCATCAATAATAAACGGATATGCATTCCATCCACATCGGCATCAGTAGCAACTACAATATTATTATAACGAAGTCCTTCTAATCCATCCTCAATATTTAAAGCATGTTGTAATAAATTGAATTCTTCGTTTTCATAAACCACCTTTTTTGTTAAACCATAAGCATTTAAAGGTTTTCCTTTGAGAGAAAAAACTGCTTGTGTTTTAACCTCACGGGCTTTTGTAATAGAACCCGATGCCGAATCTCCCTCAGTAATAAATAGCGTTGTTCTTTTACGTTCTTCTTCGCTTAATTTTTCATCATCTAAATGCCACTTGCAATCACGCAATTTACGGTTATGCAAACTCGCTTTTTTTGCTCTATCATTTGCCAGTTTTTTAATTCCAGCAATATCCTTACGCTCTCTTTCAGATTGTAAAATTCGTTTTAATAAAGCATCGGCAGTTTGTGGGTTTTGATGCAGGTAATTATCTAACTCTTTTTTAATAAAATCATTGATAAACGCTTTTACACTTGGCCCCTCTGGCCCAATGTTTAAGGATCCTAATTTGGTTTTCGTTTGAGATTCAAATACTGGTTCTTGTACTCTAATAGAAATGGCTGCAACAACAGATGCCCTTATATCAGAAGCATCGTATTCCTTCTTATAAAACTCTCTTACCGTTTTAACTAATGCTTCTCTAAAAGATTGTTGATGAGTTCCGCCTTGTGTGGTATGCTGCCCGTTTACAAAAGAATAATATTCTTCACCATATTGCTGCCCATGTGTCATGGCAATTTCAATATCTTCTCCTTTTAAATGGATTATTGGGTAACGGTTAGCTTCTGGATCTGTATTTCTGGCTAATAAATCATATAAACCTCTTTCAGAAAAAAACTTTTGTCCGTTAAAATTGATGGTTAAACCAGCATTTAAGAAAACATAATTCCAAATCATGTTTTCGATAAATTCAGGAATGTATCTGTAGTTTCTAAAAATACTTTCATCAGGAACGAAAATTACGGCAGTTCCGTTACGCTGTGTGGTTTCAATTTCCTGATTATCTTTTATCAATTCTCCTTGTTCAAACTCAGCTTTTTTAGTTTTTCCATCACGATAAGACTGTACGGTAAAACTCCCCGAAAGGGCGTTTACTGCTTTAGTACCAACACCATTTAAACCAACAGATTTTTGGAAAGCTTTAGAATCATATTTACCACCAGTATTAATTTTAGAAACGCAATCAATTACTTTACCAAGCGGAATGCCGCGTCCATAATCTCTGATAGAAACTTTATGGTCGCTTACGGTGATGTCAATTGTTCGCCCTGCACCCATTACAAACTCATCAATAGAGTTGTCCATGATTTCTTTTAGGAGTACATAAACGCCGTCATCATAGGCAGAACCATCGCCCAACTTCCCGATATACATCCCGGGACGAAGCCTGATATGTTCTTTCCAATCGAGGGACCGGATGCTATCTTCACTATAATTTACTTCTTCAGCCATTGTTTAGATTTGAGTATTAAGATTTGGGGTATGAGACCTAACAAATCAATCAACCTTTACAAAGCTAAAATTTTGCGCAAAATAGGCAAGAGGAAGATTTCAACATTTTTCAAAGGAACTACGATTCAAAAAAGTAATTATTAGAATAAATAATTATTTAAAATAACATTTAATGAGTTGATCAAGATTTTTAGAACTGTTGGTGTTATTTATAGATCAGTTTTGCCTAATAGTATTATTATAGATAAATTTTAGAAAATCGAAAATAAACTTTAAAAAATTAATGGTTTGTTTCATATCTAAATTTTGATTTATATGATCTAAGATATAAAAGCAACAAAAGATTTTAAAGGAGAATTTTTGAAACAGGTATTTATGTGTTTGAAACCTGCTTTCTAATATATGAAGTTAAATATCCCAGCCCATTAAAAAGTTCACATCAATTAAAAAGGATATTTTATGCTATACAATGAAGGTTTTGTAAAGTACTATATAATCAGTATGCTAAATATCTTATTTTAGTTTTTTTAAAATTTTGATAAAATACGGTCTCACTTTTTTACTCTTATATTTTGTATTGCTAGGTTTTGCGCAAGAACCTTTTAGTGTGCCTATTAACCAATCAACAGGTTTACCATCTAACAGTGTCTATGATATTTATCAAGATAAAAAAGGTTTTATTTGGATAACTACAGAAGTTGGCTTAGTTAGATATGATGGTTTACAATACAAAACATATAGTAATGAAAAACAGACCTCTAAAGCTGGTAGTTGTATAAGGGAGGATGATTATGGGCGTATTTGGTACAAAAATTTTGACGGCTATATTTATTATTTAGAAAACGAAGAGTTAAAAATACTATACAACTCTCCTCTTCCTTCTTACACACCTTATGGCTTAATTAAAAACAAGCTTTATATTATCGAGAATAAGCAGGTTGTTATTTATAATTTAAAAGATTTAAAAAAAGATACCACCTTAAAAACCAAAGTTATAGTACCAGAAGATGTAACTGATAATGGTAAGGATTTCTTTTTCACATCTGATGGTATCATTTTTAAAATCAATAGTTACAACAAATTAACTTCAACAAAATTTTCAGAAAAAATTTCGGGTAAGTTTAGGCAGATTATTGCAGACGATAATTATATCTACGTTACCAACAAATACAACGAGGATAAGGTTGTATATTTTTATAATACTGATTTAAAGTTTGTTAAAAAGACACTGATTAATGACCCAAAGTTAATTCGTGGTGGTAGTATAAAAAGCAACGAACTTTGGATATATACTTCTGATGGAGTATCCATATATAGTACTAATGGCATACTTCTAAATTCATATTTCAGAGAGAAAAATATCTCTAGTGTTTTAAAAGATAGGCAAGATAATTATTGGTTTTGCACCACTAACGAGGGAATATTTTTTGTCCCATCTTTACAAACTAAGTTGTTCCCATTTCTAAAAAATACACCAAACAAGATAAACAAAACTTTAAACGGCTTTCTTATTGGCAGTAACAAAGGAGAAATTTATAGCTATAACAGCACACTTACAAAAAACAAGTTATTTTATAGTAATAGTGATTTAGCAGAAGTTTATTTTACTTATTTAGATCCCAAAAACAACAACTACTTTTTTTCTTCAAAGGGTTCTTATATTATTCCAAATTTAGATTTTAAAAAATCTGTACCGTTAGAATATCCTATTAAAAGCATTACTAAAATAGATGAAAAACATTACGCATTTAGTGCAAGCGGATTAACAGCATTATTAAAAATACAATCAAAAATTAAGGAGAATTTTTCAGTTTGGGACACCTATTATGCACAGCATAAAAGTAAAAATTATGACTTAATTTCTGTCATTAAAACCAATAGCAGAGACAAAGCTATAAGCTATAATTCTATTGATCAAACCATTTTATTTTCTGGAAATCTTGGCACTTTTAAAACAAATCCATTAAGAACTAAACAGATAAAAAAAGACGGAAAAGATTTTTTTGCCTCCAATTTATTTAGCCATTCAGTAAATTTTTACGCCTTAACTAGTAATGGCAATTTTTATCGGATTAATCCAAAAGAAAAATTTACACTATTAAACCCTCTTTTAAAGATTAGTGAAGGAAGTGTGAAAATGATCAAGCAATTTGAAGATGATTTCTTCATACTCACAAATAATAGATTATTAAATTTTAATGCCAGAAGTAATAGCGTAAAAAACATTAATATCAACATTAAGACACTTCAAATTTATGACTTAGAAAAAGACAATAATTACCTGATTGTACTTACAGAAAAAGGAATTATTAAGCTTCCATTATTTGAACAGCAAATCAAAAAAGAATTAGCATCCTTAGAATTAAATTATATAAAAGTAAATGGTGAAAAAATCAATTTTTCTAACGCTCCTGAATTAAGTTATGACCAAAACGAATTAGTCATAAATTTTTCTCTTCTAAATTTCAGTGATAACTATCAAAGTCAGTTATATTATCAGTTAAATAACGAAAGTTGGCAAATTGTACCTTCAGAAACTTCGGATATTAGATTTCCGTCATTATCAACCGGGAAATATCAAATCACTTTTATGATTAATGATACCGTTTCAGATAAAAAAATAACTTTTACAATCCACCCTCCGTTTTGGCGCTCTTGGTGGTTTATCTTATTGACTGTTTTAATGATTTTTATACTTGGATTATTATATTACAGGTATCAACTAAATCAGCTTAACAAACAGATTATTTTGCTTAAAGATAAAATGAAACTAGAGCAAAGCTTGGCAAAATCTATATTAACTTCTGTTAAGTCACAAATGAATCCACATTTTTTTTATAACGCTTTAAACACTATACAGGCTTATATTTTTACAAATGATAAAAAAAATGCAAGCTATTATCTTTCTAAATTTTCTAAACTTACGCGTACAATTTTAGAAATGTCTGAGCAGGAAAATGTTTCTTTAGAAAAGGAAATTGAGGCTTTAAACCTTTATCTGGATTTAGAGAAAATGCGATTTGAAGGAGATTTTCAATTTACTTTTAATATAGAAAACTGCATTGATAAAGAATTGATCAAAATACCATCTATGTTGATACAGCCCTATTTAGAAAACTCTGTTAAGCATGGTTTACTACATAAAACTGGTCAAAAACTTTTAACAGTAAGTTTTGAATTAAAAATGGGTAAACTAAAAGTAATGATTGATGATAATGGAATTGGTAGAAAAAAAGCCGAAGAAATTAATCGCCATAAAGAAAAAAACCATCAATCTTTTTCTACAGAGGCCAACCAAAAAAGATTAAACATCTTGAACCAATACAGTGATAAAAAAGTAGCCATTGAAATTCTTGATAAAATGGATAAAAACCATCAACCGGATGGTACAACAGTGATTTTATACATTCCTATAAATTAAGACATGAAAATAAAAGCAATAATTATTGATGATGAGAAAATGGCCAGAACTTTATTAGCTGGCATGTTAGAAGAGTATTGCAAAGATGTTGAGATTTTAGAATTATGCCCTGATTTACCTTGTGGTGTTAAGGCAATAAGGAAGCTGAAGCCAGGTTTGGTTTTTTTAGATATTGAAATGCCTCGCCACAGCGGATTAGAATTGCTAGAATTTTTTGATGAAACTGAGGTTGATTTTTCAATCATATTTACAACAGCCTATAACCAATATGCCATACAGGCTTTTAAACTATCTGCAGTAGATTATTTGTTAAAACCCTTAGAACCTAGTGATCTTATAGAAGCTATAGAACGATTTAAGAAGAATGCCAATAAAACCAATTATAATGTTTTAAAAGAAAACTTAAGTAATAACTATCCACAAAAAATTGCCATTTATTCAATAAATTCTGTAAAGTTTTTAGAAACCGATAATATACTTTTTTTTAAGGCAGAGGGTGCTTATACAGATATTACATTACAAGATGGCAAAAAAATAACTGTGAGCAAAGGTTTAAAATATTTTGAAGAAGTGCTTAACAATCATCCCTATTTTATGAGGTGCCATAAATCATACATCATCAATTTAAATCATATTACGGAACATAAAAAATCTGATGGCGGCAGTTTGCTTTTAGCAGAAAAATATGAAGTATCATTATCTACCGAAAAAGTTAATGAATTGTACCAATTGATGAATTGGGTAAAAAATTAAATCTCCTAATTGTTATTTTACGACTGTGATAAATTATTTGATGAAATTGCCAGTCATATATCCATATTTCACTTTGAAAAAGAATCTGCTTTAAACAAAAAAACCTCAGAGCCTTTGCCCTGAGGTTAAATCAAATTGAATTTTTAACCTATTTTTTCAACACTTTTTTACTTATATTTCCTTTCACACCACTTAAGTTGACAAAGTAAATCCCCTCAGCATAATCATTTAAATTTAAGGCCACCTGATTTTGATTTTTATCAAGACTATTCTCCTGATATATTTTTCCATTAATATCTAACAGGCTTACCTTGTCAAAATCTCCCGCTACAAAATTAATGTTTAAGAAATTGCTTGTTGGATTAGGATATATAGAAACTTCTACATTTTGAATGGAGAATTTCACAGCTTTCACCCCTAAATCGGTAGTTTTACCGTCTAAATCTACTTGAGTTAAACGGTAATAGTTTGTGCCGTTTGTTGTATTATAATCTGTATAAAAATAATCTGCACCATTTGCACTTTTAGCATTTACTTTAGCTATTTCTTTAAAGTTTGTACCATCTGTACTTTTAGCTACCGTAAAATGACTATTATTAATTTCTGATGCTGTTTTCCAGTTTAATACTGCGGTGTTATTTTGAGTTTTGGCTGTGTAAGAAATTAGGTTTACTGGTAGAGTAATATTATTTGTGTTAAATAAATTAGTCACTTCTGTATCCGTTAATGCTCTGTCATAGATTACTAAATCATCTACTGAACCTGTAAAGCTACTTCCTCCATAAGAATTTCCTCCTATAAAGAAATTAGAAGATGTTGTATTCCAATTTGGTTTGGCAACTGTAGTTCTCAAAGCCCCATCAACATACATTTTTGCCGATGTACCATCAAAAGTGGTAACATAATGATGCCAAGCTGTTGGATTTGTAAAAGTACCGGCAGCTTGAGATACGTCATCACCAAAAGCATAGTTATGGAATGTATAGTTGTTAGAAACATCTTTTTGAACCGCAAATCCATAATTGCTACTATTAGCAGCAGCACCATATCCAAAGATAAAATTGTAATTATTTACATAAGTATCAATTTTAGCCCAGATAGAAACCGTTCTAGCTGTTATAGCTATTGGTAAAGTAGAAATTGCAACGCTAACTGGATTATTTGCGAAAAGTAAAGCTCCATTAGGTGTTGCATCTCTACCTGCCACAAATGTGTTTGCACCTGCACCAAATGTTAAACTACCATTAATGCTAGCCTTGGTATTATTAAAGTTAAATTGTGCAACAACATTTAAAAGGTTTGTATTAAAGTTAGCCGTGGCAGAATTAGATGTTCCATTAACATTTATTGCTTCTACTTGGTAGTAATAAGCTGTATTAGCTGTTAACCCAGTTATGCTAGCGGTACAATTTACTAAACCAGCTCCATTTGTACCCGTTGCTGTATTATTTAGATTATTAGCATCGGTACCATATTTTATACTTGATGTAAAGCTACTTGAAGAAACTTTATAATTTATTGTTGCAGTTGTTATACCTACCTGACTTGTAGAGATTTCACTAATTACAGGCGGTGTATCTAAATCTGCAGTATTATATAAATATAAATTTGAAACATCATTAGCCGTTAAAACTCTATCATAAACTTTTAAATCATCAATAGCACCAATAAAATCGCCTATTTTAAACGTAGTACCAGTTGTATTTAAGGTTAAATTAGTGAAAGAATAATCAACTCCATTAACAAATATATTTAGTCTTTGTCCATTATAAGTAACAACTAAATGATTCCAAGTATTTGTTGTTATAGCTGGATTAGCTAAATTTCTGTCTGCATTGAATCCTTGAAAATTTGCTCGTTCATTAGTAATAAATAGTCCAAACTTTTGATTGTTTACTTCTGAACCATAAGAGAAAATTCTGTAAGGTGTATTAAAAACATTGGCAGTTACTTTAAACCATACTGATACTGATCTATTAGCGGCAGCAGTTGGTAAAACAGGTATGTTTACCGAAGAAACTTCGCCATTATACATTGTTAAGGCATTTCCTACGCCGTTTCTGCTTGCAGAATACAATAAATTTGGAGGAGTTGATAAGGTATAATTACCAATTGAACTTTTTAAATTTACATCAAAATCGAATTGTACCAAAAAGTCTGAAGGAACGGTTTTAAAACTCGCCATTTCTGATAGGGTTGTACCAAAGGCATTTGTTGATTCAATTTGATAGTAATATGTTCTACTTGTATTTAAACCCGTAATTGCAATTGCACCATTTAAAATAGTGTTTGTACCACTTGCTCCCGATACTCCATTTATAGTATTATTTAAGCTACTTGGAGAAGTTCCATATCTAATTACAGACGTAATATTGCCTATAAATGTTTGATAATTTATAGTTGCTAAGTTTGCAGATAAACTACTTACGGAACCAATTCTAATACCAGGTGCAGCATTTATATCTAATCTATTTACGTTAAATAAACTACTAACCTCTTGTGCTGTTAGCGCCCTGTCGTAAATTTTCAAATCATCAATTGCGCCATTAAATGGGCCAAAAGAATTAGTTGTTTGGCCTCCAATCACAAATAAATCATTATTTGGAGTATTCCATGTTGGTTTTGCTTGTGTATGAATTACAGCACCATCCAAATAAATTTTAGCATCTGCTCCATTATAAGTAGTTACCAAGTGATGCCAACCGAGTGGAGAGGGAGTGGCAATTGCTGTCGGATTAAAAGCAGCATCTCCTTCACTTCCAGTTACATAAGTATAGTTATTGCCCGAAGCATTTACTCCCAAAGTATAACCATTAACAAATTGACTTCCGCCATACCCAGATACAACATTTGTTGCAGAGTAACTATCAAATTTCACCCATGTTGATACGGTTCTTGGAGCATTACCTGAGGGAAGTCCAGTTATTGTTGCCGCTACTTTTGAATTACTTAATTTAATTGCTCCGTTTGAGGTATTAAATCTGTCAAGTGTAAATGTTGATGTGCCTGTAGCAAATGTAAAAGCACTACCTACGCTTTGTCTTGAATTATCAAATGCAAACTCAGCAACTAAATCAGATGCAGCAGTGGCAAAACTACCAATAGTAGAAATTGATTTACCGTTTTCATTGGTTGCTTCTATTTGATAATAATAGGTAGTACTTGGTTGTAAATTTGGTAAACCTACACTTCCGGTTAAATTAACAAAATTTGTACTTCCATCGCTTTGGCCAGCTACTCCTGTAAAACTACTTGTTAAAGCATTTGCGGCTGTGCCATATTTTACAATTGAAGTAATGTTGCCATATTTAGCCCTATAAGCTATAACTGCTGAATTAGAAGAGATAGAATTTGCAGCTACAGAAGTGATAGCGGGAGCTACCGTAAAAACAGTAGTATTAAATTCCCTTAAATTAAGAACTTCAGTAGATGACATTGCTTTATCGAAGATTTTTAAATCATCCATAACTGCATTTATACCTAAATTACCATAGCTGGTAAAGTTGTATCCTCCAAGAAAAAAGTCGCCGGCACCAGTATCCCAATTTGGTACTGCTTGAGTTGCAAGTAATACACCGTCTACATAAACTTTGGCATCTGTTCCGTCATAGGTAGTTACATAATGTTTCCAATTTCCACCAGGTGTAGTACTCAGCGGAACGTTAACATTATCACTTTCTCCATGGTTTACTAAAGAGTAAGTATTTGAATTTTGTGTATATAAAAGATAGAAATCATAGGCCTTACTTGTAACTCTTTGCCCTGATCCAAATATGTAATTGTAATCATTTCCAATTCCATTAAATTTTACCCAAATAGAAACTGATTTCGGTAATTTTCCAATAGGTAGTCCAGGTATATTGGTGCTTATTGGACTATTGTTTAACTGTATTGCACTATTAGAATTTCCATTTCTATCGGTGGCAAATGCACCACCATTTGTAAATGTAGATATGCCACTTATGCTTTGTCTTGTATTGTCGAAATTAAATTCAGCAATAGAATTAGATGCTAAAGTAGTTGTGTTTAAAATAGCAGAGCTAATGGAACCATTCGCGTTGGTTGCAACCACCTGATAGTAATATTTAGTTAGAGGAAGTAAACTTGTTTGATGACTAGACCCTTGCACCTTGCCATTACCTGTTGCACCCACTATAGAGCTATTAAGTGTAGTTTCTGATAAACCATAATTTATTGTTGTGCTTAAATTACCGTTAATTGCAGTGTAATTAATAAAAAAACCTCTACTTAATGGGTTAGCACTAACACCAGGATTAACAGGTAAAGACGTAGCACTTAAAGTTGTAAACGAACCACCAGTTCTACTTAAAGAACCGCCTGAGCCATAAAAGAAAACATCCCAATAATAAAGAGTGTTAGAATTTAAGGGATTAACCTCAAAAGATTTAGCTTCCCCATAAAAAGTGGCATTAGAAGTTGGACCACCTGCTACGGTAATTGTTGCAGTGGCTAATCCTGCTTGAGTAGTTGCAACTCTATACAATATATTTCCACCTGGTGCAGCGCCAGTAAGGTAAAATGATATTGTTGCTGATGTTGAGGTGGGAACAACGGTTTGTTGAGCAACAGTCTGACTGAATACATTAAGGCTTCCTATTATTAGAATAACGAAACTAAATACTTGGGTAATTTTTTTTATCATAACAGCTTTAGGTTTAAAATATATTAAACCAAAACTATTTAACCTTAAATAATCATTTTAAACCATTTTACAAAAATGGCATTACAGCACATGAAAACCTTTTATAAATTTGTGAAGCTCGTTTTAAGATAACCTTCTAATCAACTCTGCACTTTGTTCTCTTCCTTTTTCCAGTAAAGGCTCAAAAAAAGTTTTCGCTTGGGCGAAATGTTCTTTATAGCCGTTCATGTCTTTATATTTGATAATAGATGCCCATTCCCTTACTGCGGTATGAAATTCTAAATCGTCGCCACGGATGCTTTTATCAAATAATGCGGTTTGGATAGTTTCTTCTAACAGTTCATCATTTTTAAAAAGATATTCTACAATTCCTAAACGAAGTTTAAAAGGTGGGGTTTGTCCGACTAAATTATCGTAAGGATTTATTTTTAATTGATGCCAGGCATCCACCATTGCCAAAAGGCTTAAATGTGAATTTGATTTTGCTAAAGCACTATTGCTGCCAATACTGAATTCTTTCATAATGGCATCATCAAATAAAATCAGATTATGCTGACCGTGGAAACAAAATTCCCTCGCTTCATAAATCCTTTTTCTAAAATTCACTTCATCTTCCTGAATCATCATTTTAAACAATGCCGATTCTGATTGAGCATAAACCTCAATTTGTTTGGAAGCATAAGGGTTTAAGATTGCCAAACCAGCATAAATATGTGCTTTATAACTAAAAATCCTGAGTGTTGTTAAAATTTTTACATTATCAATTCCAGAAACATAAGCGCCACTTTCCCAAGGATAAGTTCCAGCATTTTTCCATGCAGTGCCCATACTTTCAAAACCCATGTGCGTAACGGCTTGTGTATCGGCCATTATTTGATCATGCTGATGATAATCTTTTAATTCTATGATTTCAGATTCTAATGTTTGTAGGATTTTAATAGCTTTTTGATAACTTTCTTTACTAATGCGATGTGGCGCAACGATTAATTTTTGACCTTTAGTTTCAAAGCCAGGGCCATGTAATGGGTGGGTTAAAATGATTTCGCAATCTTTTGGAAGGTATTTTTCAAAAGCAGCAACTTCTGGAGTTTTTACTGAAGTCATCCCGGTAACTATTGCCCCAGCCTTTGTAGCTTGTCCAGCGTAGGCAACCACTTCGTTAATTTTCTCAGCTTCAACAGCGTAAAAAATAAAATCGCAAGTATTTGAGACCTCTTTGGCATCGTTTAAAATGGTAATACCAAGTGGAGAAAGCTCTTGTTGTAGT
Organism: Sphingobacteriales bacterium; assembly: GCA_038237895.1. Taxonomy (GTDB): domain Bacteria; phylum Bacteroidota; class Bacteroidia; order Sphingobacteriales; family Sphingobacteriaceae; genus Pseudopedobacter. The sequence goes on from JBBRYE010000051.1 coordinate 16,768, forward strand.
GCTAATGTTCTTTCAGGTAAATCACATCCACAAACTTCTAAGCCTGCTTTTGCAAAAGTACAGGCATATAATTTACCCATATCTCCCAAGCCGATAATACCAATTTTCATATGGGCTAAGATAGTTTAATTAAGAAAATTGAAAGGAATATTTATGATGGGATTTTGAAATTAGGGTTTTCCTAAATTATCTAATTTATCAAGCAATTTTTCGCTGAATATTTCTTGCTTATCAAATTTATCTAACATTTTATTATTAAAATCGTCTTGTTTATCGAATCTATCAAGCATTTTTTCATTGAATATCTGTTGTTTTTCAAATTGAGTAATAGAAATATCAAGAAGACTTTTGAGTGTAGAATCCATTTCTTCAAATTTTTTGGTATGGATATTCAAAATTTTAGTTTGATTACTCAAAATTTCCGAATGTTGATCTTGTTTTCTCAACATTTTAGATATGACAACTGATAAGTCATTATCACTCATAAAAAATAATTTTAAACAAAATACATATTATCCTCAGAATTAAAAATTCTACTAAAAACAAAAAAGCTTTTGAATGATTCAAAAGCTTTTTTAAAATTTACGCTCCAGGCTTTAATTTGCCTTTATAAGTTTTCTTAAATTTTTCATATCGAGGTATTGAAACACTTTTTACATAAGGATTCATGCTTCCTTTACCTCCATTAATATAATCTTGATGATATTCTTCTGCCTTATAAAAAGAATCTAATTTTTTTAATTGAGTAACCAACGGATTAGAAAACATATTAGATGAACTTATCTTTTTTATTTCATCCATTGCAATTTGCTTTTCCGCATCGGTTTGATAAAACAAAATGGAACGGTAAGAAGTACCTCTATCCGGACCTTGTTGATTTGGTGTTGTTGGATCATGAGATGCAAAAAACACTTTTACCAATTCGGTATAACTAATTACGTTTGGATCGTAATAAACCAAAACGCTTTCTGCATGACCTGTAGTTTCTGTATTCACTAAATCATAAGTTGGGTTTAAAGTTGTACCTCCGGCATAACCAGAAATTACGTCTTTTACACCAACCACTGCTTCAAAAACATGTTCACTACACCAAAAACAACCTTCGGCAAATGCAGCAACTTTTTCTCCTTTTGGCGGAGTTAAATCCATTTTTAAATCTTTTTGATTCGCCTGCTTTGATGATGAACCTGTTTGTCCGTTACTATTGCAAGCACTTATCGCAATTGCGAACAAACTCAAACTCAATAATTTTAAATATTTCATGATGATTTTTATTTGTGATTTTGTATGAATAAACGGGAAATTAGGATTAAAAGTTTTAGCGCTTTTAACAGTTAAAAGTCATGAATAAATTTGATAATTAGCTTATAATTAATTTTTAATCAGAAACTTAATTACTCGTGATTTTTTGCGTTAACGATTGAAACGACATCCTTTTTTTGCTCCCACTAAATTGCAGATAGCAAAAAAAGATACAGTGTAAAGCGTGTAAAAACGCCCAAATCAATTTTTAAACAAAACAACTAGCCAGCCCAATTTTCCCTATCTAAACTTCTAAAATGAATAGCTTCGGCTAAATGTTCTATTCCAATTTGTTCACTTTCTGATAAATCTGCAATGGTACGGGCAACTTTTAAAATACGATCATAAGCTCTTGCAGATAAACCCAATTTTTCCATTGCTTTTTTAAGGAGGATTTGACCTGCGTCTGTGATTTTGCAAATAGCTCTTACCATTTGTGGACTCATTTGAGCATTGCAATAAACGTTTTCTGTTTCTTCAAAACGCTTGGTTTGCATTTCTCTAGCTTTTATAACTCGCTCCCTTACAATCTCGCTTTTTTCAGCTTTTCTTTCTGATGATAACTCATCAAAATTAACCGGGGTAACTTCCACATGTAAATCGATCCTATCTAACAATGGGCCACTTACTTTACTCAAATATTTTTGAACAACACCCGGCCCACATACACATTCTTTTTCTGGATGGTTGTAATAACCACATGGACAAGGATTCATGGCGGCAATAAGCATGAAACTTGCAGGATATTCTACCGACATTCTTGCTCTTGCAATGGTTACCTTTCGCTCTTCTAAGGGTTGGCGCATTACTTCTAAAACCGTTCTTTTAAACTCTGGCAACTCGTCTAAAAACAAAACTCCGTTATGTGCCAAAGAAATTTCACCGGGTTGAGGATTGCCACCGCCGCCAACCAAAGCAACATCTGAAACGGTATGATGTGGTGAACGAAATGGTCTGCGTGTTATCAAGGCATCTGTTGTAGATAATTTACCCGCCACAGAATGTATTTTAGTGGTTTCTAATGCCTCATGCAAATTTAATGGCGGCAAAATTGTGGGTAATCTTTTGGCCAACATTGTTTTACCAGCACCTGGAGGGCCAATCAAAATAGCATTATGCCCACCTGCTGCTGCAATTTCTAAAGAACGTTTGATATTTTCTTGTCCTTTTACATCTGCAAAATCTGCATCGTAATTGTTAATGGCATGATAAAATTCATCACGAGTATCTACAATTGTTGGTTTTGGCTTTATTCCATTTTGAAAAAAATCTACAATTTCTGAGATATGGCTAATTCCATAAACATCAATTCCACTAACTATTGCAGCTTCTCTGGCATTTTGTTGTGGTAAAATGAAACCCTTAAATTTGTCTTTTTTTGCCTGGATAGAAATTGGAAGTGCTCCTCGTAAAGCTTGCACTTGTCCGTCTAAAGATAGCTCTCCCATAATCAAATAATCCCCAATCTCTTCACTAGGAATTTGACCAGAATCTGCCAGAATACCAGTAGCAATACTTAAATCATAAGCAGAGCCTTCTTTTCTAATATCGGCTGGAGCCATGTTTACTACAATTTTCATCCGTGGCATACGCAAACCGCTATTGGTTAAGGCACTTTCTATACGTAGCATACTTTCTTTAACCGCATTATCAGGAAGCCCAACAATAAAATATTTGGAAATACCTTTAGAAATATCAACCTCAATGGTTATAGGGATGGCTTCTACACCATAAACAGCACTTCCAAATATTTTTACCGGCATATAGATTTACAAATTGTGAACAACATAACTGTTTAGTAAATCTAAATTTATTTTTTGTTTTCCCAATTTATCGTTTTTAAAACAGCTTAAAAATGTATTAAACAAACTTTTGAATAGCCGTAGGAATGAATTTTGGAGCTTTTCTCATTTTTGTTGCTTGCTCAAATGCGTAAGTAATTTTTATTAATTCAGCTTCTTGATAAGCATCTGCAATAAAAGAAATACCTATTGGCAATTCATGTAACATGCCCATAGGTAATGTAATATGAGGATAACCGGCGGTTGCAGCAGGACCTGAAAACGAAAATCCAGTACCATAATCTCCATTGATATTATCAATACATGCAGCCGGACCATTAGAAATACCACAAATAGCATCTAATTGATTCTCTTTTAATATACTGCTAATGATCTTTCTTGAGCTTGTGGATTTTATTAAAGCATCTTTATAAGCTTTAGAATTTAAGTCTTCTTTTGCATTGCTACTTTCTAAGGTTTCTTGTTTAAAGTAAGGCATTACAGTTTTTTCGTTGGCTTTGTTAAAGGAAATTATTTCTGCCAAGGTTTTTACTTTTGTGTTAGCGGTTGCCAGATATTTATTTAAGCCATCTTTAAACTCAAATTGCAAAACTTCAAATTCGCCGTTATCGCCACCTTCATTAATTTTTTTTAATAATTCAACTTCAATAATTATTGCACCTTTATCTTTCAAGGTTTTTATGGCATCTTTAAAAATATCAATCACTTCCTGGTTTCCTCGTCTATAAAAGGATTTTTCTACACCAATTCTTTTCCCTTTTAAACCATCAAGAGATAAGCCTAAAGTATAATCTGTTTTTGCTTTTCCTTTGCTTTCTAAGGTAGCTGGATCTTGAGGATCTACGCCGGCTAAAACACTTAGAAAAATTGCAGCATCTTTTACTGTACGGCCCATTGGACCGGCGGTATCTTGTGTTGCTGAAATTGGGATAATTCCTGTTCTACTTAATAAACCTACAGTGGGTTTAATTCCTACTAGTCCGTTCATTGAAGATGGGGAAGTTATAGAGCCATCTGTTTCTGTTCCAATACCTATCACACAAAAATTTGCTGCCACTGCAGCACCTGTACCAGCACTAGAACCTGATGGATTTCTGTCTAATATATAAGGCATTCTAGTTTGTCCGCCACGACTGCTCCAACCACTTGTAGATTTTCCAGATTTAAAATTTGCCCACTCGCTTAAATTAGTTTTACCTAATAAAACTGCCCCAGCATTTCTTAATTGTTGCACTATAAATGCATCTTTACTTGCTATATTGCCAATAAGGGCGGTTGCCCCAGCAGTTGTCATCATTTTATCGGCGGTATCAATATTGTCTTTAATTAATACTGGAATTCCATGCATTTTACCACGGATTTTACCGCTTTTACGCTCGCTATCCATTTGCTCTGCAATTTTGATAGCATCTGGATTAAGTTCTATAACAGCATTTAGAAAAGGGCCTTGCTTATCCATTTTATCAATCCTTTTCAAATACATTTGTGTTAATGCTTTTGAAGACAATTGACGTTTAGACATTTTTTCTTGCAGTTGATCAATAGTAATTTCATTAAGCTCAAAATCATCTACAAATTCTTTATCTGTTATTGATGTTGATTTTTCCTTTGGTTGCGTAGCAAATGATCCAGAGGCTAAGACGGTAGTTGCCGCCGCAGCAACAGAAGTACTAATGATAAACTTTCTTCTATTCATTTTATCTTAATTAAATTTCTAATATAATAAATTTCAATTTAAGGATTTTATAATATTAGGATTGCTATTAAACAAAAAAAGCCCAGATAAATCTGCGCTTTTTTGTGTTGTAATAAATTTTTTACTTAAAACTTCATGTTTTTAACAATTTTTGGATCAGCAATGTAATCTGTTATGATTTTCATAGATTCATCTTGCATAAAATCAAAATTATCTTCTTTAGCGGGTTTTGTTGCTCCTTTTACCAAAGCTGGTAACCCTCTTAATTTTCTTAAATCATTATCACGCTTAAAATTTTTATCTTCTTGCTCATCACGTTGTTTCTTTAAAGCAACTTCATTTAATGGTAAAGTTGTTTCCGTTTCTCTTTTCTTAAAATCTTGAATGTCTTGCAATAAATATTCATAATCCTTACTAGCTTTCATTCTTTGATTATGTAATTGATTAAGCTCTAAAATTGTAATCTTTAAATCTCCAATCTTAGTATAATTACTACTTTTAATGGTATCAAATGGTAATGCCGAAGGTTCTGAACTCTCTCCATATTTATCAGCAGGAAAAACAGTTGGAAATAAAATATCTGGTATTACACCTTTATGCTGAGTTGAACTACCGTTAATACGATAAAACTTGCCCATTGTTAAATTAATCTGATCGTTCTTATCGGCAAATTTAGAGTCAATCCTTTTCATGGCAATTGCAGATTGAACTGTACCTTTTCCATAAGTTGTATTCCCTATAATTATACCTCTTCCGTAATCTTGAATTGCACCTGCAAAAATCTCAGAAGCAGAAGCACTAAATCTATCCGTCATTATTGCTAAAGGGCCGCTCCAACTTACAGATGGATCTTCATCTGAATCTACTTCTACTTTACCCTTATAATCTTTAACCTGTACAACCGGACCTTTAGGGATAAATAGACCTGTTAAATCAATAGCTTCTGTTAAAGAACCCCCTCCGTTGGTACGTAAATCTATTATTACCCCATCAACATTTTCTTTTTTTAGAGAATCTAAAATTAATTTCACATCTCTGGTTGTAGACTTGTAATTAGGGTCTCCGGCTTGCATTGCGGCCCAATCAGCATAAAAAGCAGGAATTTCTATAATGCCATAATTATAAGTTTTACCATCCTTTGTAACAGATTTTATTTTTTTCTGTACAGATTGATCTTCTAAAATAATTTTATCACGAACAATAGAAACTAATTTAGGAGTTGCAGATAAATCTTGGTTTTTAGATAGAATTTTTAATCTAACTGTTGTTCCTTTTTTTCCTCTAATTAATTCAATGGCATTGTCTATCCTCCATCCTACTATATCAACAAATTCTTCTGTTCCTTGGGCAACACCAATAATCTTATCATCAATTTTTAATTGTTTTATTTTATCCGCTGGCCCACCTGGCACTATACTTTTTATAGTAACAAATTCATTTTCAGATGCTAAGGTTGCCCCAATTCCTTCTAATGATCTTGCCATATCAATTGTGAAATTAGCTGCGTTTGCTGGATTGAAATAACTTGTATGCGGATCAATAGCGCTTGTAAATGCCGTCATAATGACTTGAAATGCATCTTGATTATTGATTTTTTTAGATTGAGATAATAAATTTTCATACCTCTTTTTAAGTGTTGCATTAATTAGCGAATCTTTTTGTTTAGAAAGTTTTAAATTCAATATGTCATACTTCACCTTATTTTCCCAAGATTGGTCGCTTTCTTCTATATTTTTAAAATAATCCAGTTTTTCACGATCATATACATAAGTATCATTTTTTGTGTAATCAAATTTATTTTGCAATTCTTTCAGAGAATATGCCATTCTCTCATTATAACGCTTTTGATAAACATTAAACATGTAAAATGCAGCTGTTAAATCACCACTTTTCATATCATCATCAAAAGTTTTACGATATTTTTCAAAGTCTTGAACATCAGAAGCTATAAAATAGCTTTTATTGCCATCTAAGCCCTTTAAGTAATTGTTAAAAATAACTGACCCAATTGAATCATTAAGCGTTATTTTTTTATATCCTAAATTGGCAACCAAATCTGCAATTTCTTTGGTTACCTGAGACTGACGAGGATCTGGTTTTAAATTATTAGAACCTGGAACATCTATTCCTACAACTCTTGGCGCAGCAGAACACGCAATTGTAGCTGCTATAAATAATCCTAAAAAAACTTTTTTTAACATAATCTTGAATTTTTCAAACTCTATACTCACGGTTTAGGTAACGTTAATTGTATGCAAATAATACTCCAATAAATAAAAAAAGACAGTATTTTACTGCCTTTTGATGTAACAAGTTTAACTATAAAAAAGATTTAATCAAATGAATATATCTTTTTATAATTAAACTTACCAAAACCTAACAAATCTGCATTGATTGCTAATTTTAATTGAATGTATGTTCTTAATATTTTTTGATGATAAAAAATTACTTAAAAAAATTATTACCTAAAAGATTGTTGCGTTTCATTTATGATCTGAAAAACAAAGGAAAGTCGGCGGAAAATATTTTTACAAAAAT
>JBBRYE010000052.1:0-23471 GCA_038237895.1 Sphingobacteriales bacterium
GGGATGTCGTTTCAACCATTAACGCTCTTGTAATATGGAAATTGAACGTAGAAAAGGAATTTTTTTTTAAATGATAAAACATTCTATTGACCAATCAATCCTTAAAAATGTTTATTTTGCAAATCCAGTTGATAAACATTTTTACAAAAATTTTATGAAAGAAGTATATATAGTAGCAGCAGTTAGAACGCCTATAGGCAGTTTTGGAGGAAGTTTAGCCTCATTTACAGCAACACAATTAGGCGGATTTGCTATAAAAGCAGCGGTTGAAAAAACAGGAATAAAACCCGCCGATGTGCAAGAAGTTTTAATGGGGAATGTACTTTCTGCAAATTTAGGTCAAGCTCCGGCAACACAAGCAGCTAAATTTGCAGGCTTACCAGATGTACCCAATACAACAATTAATAAAGTTTGTGCAAGCGGTATGAAAGCAGTAATGTTAGCTGCACAAAGTATCGCCATTGGCGATAAAGATATAATTGTTGCTGGCGGCATGGAAAGTATGAGCAACGTTCCTTATTACTTAGATAAAGCCAGAAACGGATATAAATTAGGTCACGGACAATTAACCGACGGCTTAATTAAAGATGGTTTGTGGGATGTTTATAACGATTATCACATGGGTTCTGCCGCAGAACTTTGTGCTACAGATTGCCACATTTCTCGTGAAGATCAGGATGCATACGCTATTGAATCTTACAAACGTTCCCAGAAGGCAATTACTGATGGAAAATTTAAAGCCGAAATTATTGCTTTAGAATTGAAGGATAAAAAAGGTAACATCACTCAAATTACTGATGATGAAGAGCCAGCAAATGTTAAATTTGATAAGATAGCGGGCTTGCGACCTGTTTTTAAGAAAGATGGAACAGTTACAGCAGCCAATGCATCCAGTTTAAATGATGGTGCAGCGGCGTTGGTTTTAATGAGTAAAGAAAAAGCAGAAGAATTAGGAATAAAACCTTTAGCTAAAATTTTGGCTTTCGCCGATGCTCAGCAAGCGCCTGAATGGTTTACCACAGCACCTTCAAAAGCAATTCCATTAGCATTAAATAAAGCAAATTTAAAGCCTGAGCAAATTGATTTTTATGAAATTAACGAAGCTTTTTCTGTAGTTTCTTTAGCAAATAATAAAGAACTAAATTTAAGTGTTAATAAAGTTAACGTTAACGGCGGTGCAGTTTCTTTAGGTCATCCTCTTGGTGCTTCTGGCGCAAGAATTATAGTGACATTGGTAAATGTTTTAAAACAAAATAATGCTAAATTAGGCGTAGCAGGTATTTGTAACGGCGGGGGCGGAGCAAGCGCAATTGTAATTGAAAATATGCGTTAATAAAATTTATGAAACGATATTTCTTCTTATTTTTATTTGTAGCTCAATCTTTTTTCTGCTTTTCGCAGAGCAAAATTGCTTTGACAGAAGATTCATTAAAAACATTAGGGACCCAGTTTACCAGCGATTCTTTAGAAACAAATAGAATAAGAGCAAATTATGATTTCATAAGAATGTTTGTGAACTCCTTAAAAGATAAAAACTCATTTTTAAATCCCTATAATCAGCTTTCTAGTTTCATATCCATTAAAAAATCTGATGATAATAAGTTTAGAATATTCTCCTGGTTTACCCAATTAGATAATGGCGATTACCGCTATTACGGTGCAATACAAGTGAATAATCCTCAAAAATTAGAGCTTTATCCTTTGGTAGATAACTCTCAAAATTTAAGAGTAACCAGTAATATAGCCGATACTACTTTGCAAACAAACCAATGGTATGGCTCTGTTTATTATCAAATTTTACCCGTTTTAGGAATCAAAAATCCGTATTATATTTTATTTGGTTGGAAAGGGAAAACGTTACAATCTAATGCAAAAGTTTTAGAGACTTTATCGTTCAACAATGGAAAACCTTTATTTGGAAATCTGGTTTTGGAAGATCAAACAAAACCAAATAATTTTCATGGAAGGATAATTTTCGATTATACAAAAGATGCAGATATGATGCTGAAATATGTTAAAAACGATAAGCTGATTGTTTTTGATCATTTAGTTGCACCATCTGATCAAGTAAAAGGAATTACTGATTTATATGCTCCAGATGCTTCTTATGATGGCTATAAATTCAAATCTGGGAAATGGGTTTATCAAGAAAATTTAAAGCTTAAAAATTTACCTGAAATAAGCGACGAACTTTTTATTGATCCTGCAAAAGATAGTCAGAATACAAGACCTGTTATCAAGGAAAAACAATAATTAATCTTTTACAGCATTGGTAAAATTAAATACAGCGCTTTTAGATGCTGATATTAAATTAGCAATATCTTCTGTTTTACCGCTAATTTTATAATTGAATTTAGTGATTTTAGGTTTAGATTTTGAGACATTATCTTTATTAAAATAGGCAACAGAAAGTGTAATACTATCTGTTTTATAATTGGTCTTAAACATTTCTGGAATCATTTCCCAATTAAAGTTTTTAAGTTCATCCATATTTTTAGCTTCAATCCTAAATTCTTTAACTAAAATTTCAGATGTTTTACCGTATTTTTCAACTTGTGCAAAAGATAATAACGGAATAAGAAATAAGATAGATAGAAATGTTTTTTTTAAATTCATCTTATAGATATATAATAACCATTAACTATATTTTTTTATAAATGTTGCGCTTCTAGTTTTTTATATTAAAAAAACCCCTTAAACGTTATCTTTTAAAAAATTTAATTATACTTGAATTTAATCCCAAATAAAAATCATACACACTAAATAATTATATGGAAAATCGAAAAGAACTTTTTGGCCATCCCGTAGGGCTTTACATCCTATTTTTTACCGAGTTATGGGAAAGATTTAGTTATTATGGGATGAGAGCATTATTAGTTTTATTCCTAGTGGCATCTGCAACAGATATAAATCCAGGTTTTGGTTGGACAAAAGTAGAAGCTTTAAGTCTATATGGAATTTATACCGCATTAGTTTATATAGCTTCTATTCCTGGAGGTATTTTGGCTGATAAATTATTAGGACAAAAGAAAACAGTAATGTTAGGAGGTTGGCTGTTGGTAGCTGGTCATGGAATTTTAGCGGTACAAGCAGAATGGGCTTTTTACTTGGGTATTGCATTAATTATTGCCGGAGTAGGATGTTTAAAACCAAATATTTCTACCATGGTTGGAGGTTTATATGCCCCTGGTGATGATAGACGTGACAAAGGATTCACAATTTTTTACATTGGGATTAATGTTGGAGCTTTAATAGCAGGGGTTTTAGTAGGCTCAGTCGGTGTTAATTACGGATGGCATTATGGTTTCGGTTTAGCCGGAATTGGGATGGCAATTGGCCAACTGGTGTTTTTATACGGACAAAAATATTTAGTTGGAATAGGTGAGGCAACAAAGCAATTACCAGAAGCCGAACGTATATCGGTAAATAAACCACTTACAAAAATAGAAAAGGATAGAATGATTGTGATGTTTTTATCTTTTGTAATGATTATTGTTTTCTGGGGAGCATTTGAGCAGGCTGGAGGTTTAATGAACCTATACGCTAGTGAAAAAACCAATAGGGTCTTGGATTTTATTCATTTTGAAGTACCAGCTCCCTGGTTTCAATCAGTAAACTCATTCTTCATTATTACATTAGGCACAACCATAGCTGCTTTTTGGTACAACAGAAAGAAAAAAGGAAAAGAAGCATCATCTATTTTAAAAATGTCTGTTGGTATCATCATTATGGGATGGGGATTTTTATTTATGACGGCTGCATCTGTTCAATATCAAAATCAAGGTTCTTCCGCAATGTATTGGTTAATTTTAGCTTATCTTTTTCATACCATAGGCGAACTTTGTGCATCACCAGTAGCGCTATCTTACGTAACCAAATTAGCACCATTAAAATATGCTTCCTTAATGATGGGAGCTTATTTCGCAGCTACCGGAATGGGTAACTATGTTGCCGGTTGGGTTGGCGAGTGGTCTCAAACAGCAGGCGAATTGGAGATATTTACAGGTATCGCAATTTTTTGTACCATCTTCGGAATCTTGGTTTTATTGTTTTTAAAGCCACTAAAAAGACTCGCTCATGGGGCAGAGGATTTTAGTGAAGAAACCATGAAAAATCCATTAAAAAACACAGAACAAATAGAAGTTCAATAAAATTTAGCATATATGGATATCGCAATATATACACTTATTATCGGGTGGATTTTTGTTTTAATTTGGGTTCCTATAGTTATTCTTACAAATAAAAAAACGCATCCTAAAGCGTTATTTGTGCTTTTCTTTGCTGAAATGTGGGAGCGTTTTAGCTATTATGGAATGAGAGCTTTGCTTACCCTTTATATGGTAAATGTGCTTTTTAAAGGAATGCAAGGAGCAGACATTAAAGCTTTGAGTATATATGGTTCTTATACGGCAATGGTTTATCTTTTCCCAGTTATTGGAGGGCTTATTGCCGATAAAATTTTTGGATTCAAAAAGTCAATTGTTTTTGGGGGGATATTAATGATGTTAGGGCATTTTATGCTAGCATTTGAAGGGAGTAATCTTTTGTTTTTTGCTTCATTAGCATTAATTATAGTGGGTAACGCTTATTTTAAACCTAACATTTCTAGTTATTTAGGTACTTTTTATGAAATGAATGACCCACGTAAAGATGGTGCTTTTACCATCTTTTATATGGGTGTAAACATTGGTTCTTTTTTAGCCACTTTAACTTGTGGTTACGTTGGTCAGCAAGTTAACTGGCATTATGGATTTGGTTTAGCAGGTATTGGGATGGCTTTAGGTGTAGTGGTCTTTTTATTAAGTGGTAAAATTCTTGGGAAAGATACCGGCTTAAAGCCTGATGTTATAGATTTTAAAAACAAAAAACCTTTGGGTTTAAGTTGGGATGCTGTTGTTTTCATCGGGACATTAATCATGATTCCTATTTGTGCATTTTTGTTAGATCAAAACCAATTAATGAGCACTTTGATGTTGATAATTAGTATCATAATCATTGGGTATTTACTTTACGAAGCATTAAAAAACCCAGATAAAGTAGCTGGGCAACGTTTGTTGGTAGTTATTGTATTGTTTTTTTTTCACGCTATATTTTGGGCTTTATTTGAACAAGCTGGAGGTTCTTTAACCTTGTTTGCTGATAGAAACATTGATAGGATAGTAGGTGGAAGTGAAATTCCTTCTTCATTATTTACTAGCTTTAATCCTTTCTTTATCATGATTTTAGCACCATTATTTTCCTGGATTTGGATAACCTTAAATAAAAAAGGAAAAGAACCTCGTACACCAATGAAGTTTTTCTTAGGCTTATTTTTCTTAGCAGCAGGATTTTTAATGATAGTTTTAGGAGGAAAATTCTTTTCAAATGCAAAAGGTTTAGTTCCAATGGCTTTCTTAGCATTACTTTATTTTTTGGTAACCGTGGGCGAGTTGTGTTTATCGCCAGTAGGATTATCAATGATTACTAAACTTTCTCCAGCTAAAATAGTTGGTTTTGTAATGGGAGCGTGGTTTTTATCTATTTCTTTAGGTAATAAATTAGCGGGAGTAATAGGTACATTAACAGCTTCAGAAGGGGGCTCACAGTCTTTATCACCACAACAAACTTTAATTAATTATACCAATACCTATCTAATTTGGGGAGTTTTTGTGGTGGGTGGTTTTGCAGTATTACTTTTAGTATTAACACCAAAATTAAATAAGTGGATGCATGGAATCCATTAATAATTGTAGTTTTGATTCATAAAAATTCAAGTTTTGCCCGATAGCTTAGTCATTATCCCAACTTACAACGAAAAAGAAAACATCGAAAAAATACTTCGTAAAGTTTTCTCTTTATCTCATTTATTTCATGTCTTAATAGTCGATGATGGTTCACCAGATGGAACTGCCCAAATTGTAAAGCAGCTTCAAGGCGAGTTTAATGGTCATTTATTTATAGAAGAAAGAAAGGGAAAACTGGGGTTAGGTACTGCTTATATTCATGGATTTAAATGGGCTTTAGCCCATGATTATGATTTCATTTTTGAAATGGATGCAGATTTTTCCCACAATCCAGAAGATTTAATCCGATTAAGAGAAGCTTGTGTTAATGGTGCTGATGTTGCCATTGGTTCAAGATACATAAAAGGTGTAAACGTAGTAAATTGGCCAATGGGCCGCGTTTTAATGTCGTACTTTGCATCTGTTTATGTACGCTTTATAATGGGAATTGATATCCAGGATGCAACGGCAGGTTTTAAATGCTACAGAAAAAAAGTTTTGGAAACCATAAATTTTGATAAGGTCAAATTTGTAGGTTACGCTTTTCAGATTGAAATGAAATTTACTGCCATTAAACATGGTTTTAAGGTAGTAGAAGTCCCCATAATTTTTACCGACCGCACCGAAGGAACTTCTAAAATGAGTTCTAGTATTTTTAAAGAAGCTTTTTTAGGAGTGATCCAACTTAAAATAAATAGCTGGTTTAGAAAGTATGAGCAGGGGAGGGAGTAATTTATTGAGTCTGATTTTTTTAATTTTAGTATTTATAATCAGTTATTTAAACCCCCGATATATTCAAGTTATGTATAATGTCTAGACCGAACTCAAAGGCATCCGTGAAAACAACTTTTTCTTTATCTTTACGTCAATGAAGCAAAGAATTTATATTGACACATCGGTTGTGGGTGGTTATTTTGATGAAGAGTTTAAAGAAGCTACTATTATGCTATTTGACAGGCTTTTAAGAGACGAAGTTGTTTTTGTTGTATCCGACCTACTCGACCTTGAGTTGATAAATGCTCCATCACATGTTAAAAATCATCTCTTACAATATTCAAATGACAAATTTGAACGTATAGAACTGACCGAAGATGCTATAAAACTTGCTGACACTTATATATCTGAAAAAGTTGTAGGCAGAACAAGCTTAGAAGATTGCAGACATATTGCACTGGCAACAATAAACAAAGTTGACGTTCTTGCAAGCTGGAACTTTAAGCATATCGTAAACCTTGACAGAATTAAAGGCTACAATTCTGTTAATATGCGTCTTGGCTTTTCAATAATTGAAATCCGTAGCCCAAAAGACCTTGTTAAATATGGAAACGACTAAAAAGGAAAAAACATTTGACTCAGTTAAAATGATGAGGGAAACTAGGGATAAAATAAGTTCTGAAACTCAAAATATGACATTCACCGAATTGAAAGAATACATCAAGAAAAAGTTGACCGAAAACGAGACCAAACTTGTAGGACAAGCGTAATAGAAGGCACTATACATAACCACAAACAAATTTGTGTTATATGGCTAACGTTGGTTTAACTCTTGTTTTTCATTAATCAATTAGTTAGGAGCTGTGCGACAACGGTTATGTAAAAAAGTATTTTCTCCACAAATTTTCAAACCGTTAAAATTAAGTCTCCCCAAACCCCAATGTCCCTATTCCACTTCAAACAATTTGTAATAGACCAAGAAAACTGCCCGATGAAAATAAATACAGATGGCGTTTTATTGGGTGCATCCGCAAGTTTAAAAAATGTGAAATCGGTTTTGGATATAGGAACTGGGACAGGTGTTATCGCTTTAATGTTGGCGCAACGTTCTCATGATATTTTTGTGGATGCCATAGATATCGATCACTTAGCTTTTGAAAAATCTAAACAAAATTTCGAGAATTCGTTATTTCATCAACAATTAAAAGCTCATCATCATAGCTTTTTAGAATATTTCGATTTAAATCCATCAAAAAAATATGATTTAATTGTCTCTAATCCACCTTATTTTTTAAACGCTTTAAAATCGCCGAAGGCAAATAATAATATTTCTAAACATACAACTGAGCAGTTTTTTATCGATTTAATTTCAAAATCAAAAACCCATTTAAATGTTTCTGGTAAATTAACACTCATTGTTCCGGTTGATATTTCTTTAATGATGCAAAACATTTCGCCTTCCTATCATCTTTTTCCTGACCATTGTATTAAAGTAAAATCATATCCCGATAAGGCAAACATCAGACACATCATCAGCTTTAGCGATAAAAAACCAAATGAATTAATTTTTGAGGATTTTTGTATCTATGCTTCTCAAGGTGTATATTCATTACAATATCAAGCTTTGCTGAAAAACTTTTTTACCATATTTTAATGAAAAAAATAGGTTTAATTTCTGATACGCATAGTTATTTAGACGATGCGATTTTTAAATATTTTGATGACAGTGATGAGATTTGGCATGCCGGCGATTTTGGAACTTTAGAACTTGCCGATAAATTAGCTGCCTTTAAACCGCTTAAAGGTGTTTATGGAAACATTGATGGAGCGGAAATTAGACAAGTATATCCAGAAAACCTAAGATTTAACTGTGAGGAAGTTGATGTTTGGATGACACATATTGGTGGATACCCAGATAGATATGCTTCAAAAGTTAAAGCAGAAATCTACACTAAGCCACCACAACTTTTTATATCCGGGCATTCGCATATTTTAAAAGTAATTTATGATAAAAAAATACAATGCTTGCATATAAACCCCGGTGCAGCCGGAAAACATGGTTGGCACAAAACAAGAACATTGATAAGATTTTGTATATCCGAAAAAAAAATACATACATTAGAGGCCATAGAACTAGCTGGTAGATAGCGTATTAATTACACTAAGTAAAATCATTTGAAAACATTAGGACAATTTATTATTGAGAAACAAGCGGATTTTCCGTATGCCAAAGGCGAATTATCAAGACTTTTAAGGGATATAGGTATCGCCGCTAAGGTGGTAAATAGAGAAATAAATAAGGCTGGATTAACCGATAAATTAGGTGAAGTTGGGAGTATAAACGTACAAGGAGAAGCACAAAAAATTTTAGATGTGTATGCTAATGAGCAGTTTATATCTGCTTTAAGCTCTGGCGGCGAATGTTGTTTGGTAGCTTCAGAAGAAAATGAAGAAGTAGTTTTATTAAACCAAACGGTTTCTAAAAATGCAAAATATGCAGTAGCAATTGATCCTTTAGATGGTTCATCAAATATTGATGTGAACGTTGCCGTAGGAACAACTTTTTCCATTTACAGAAGAAAATCTAAGGACGGCCCTGGTCAGTTAGAAGATATTTTACAAAAAGGTACAGAACAGGTTGCTGCGGGTTATATTGTTTATGGATCTTCTACCATGTTAGTTTATACAACGGGTAAGGGTGTAAATGGATTTACTTTAGACCCATCTATTGGCGAATTTTGCTTGTCGCACCCAGAAATAAAAGTCCCAAAAAGCGGAACTATTTACAGTATGAATGAAGGAAATTATGTTCATTTCCCAGAAGGTGTAAAAAAATATATTAAATATTGCCAGGTAGAGGATGATGCAACCTTACGCCCTTATACTTCAAGATATATTGGTTCTATGGTAGCAGATTTACATCGTAACTTAATAAAGGGTGGTATTTATATTTACCCAACCACAGCAAGCGCACCACACGGTAAATTAAGATTGGTTTATGAGTGTAATCCTTTAGCATTTATTATTGAACAAGCAGGCGGTAGGGCTACAAATGGTTATGACAGGATTTTAGATATAGAAGTCACAGAAATACACCAAAGAGAATCTATTTTTATAGGATCTACAGAAATGGTTTTAAAAGCCGAAGAATTTATGGCAGAGTATTCTCCGAGAGAAAAAGTTATAGAAGCTGAAGGAGAAAAGCTGAAGGCTTAAAGCTAAAAAAATATAAGAGGTTGAAATTTTAATTTAAAGCAATTTTTGAGATTTATTTTCCATTTCAAAAACACTATCAATATTTAAATTCTTCCCTTTAGATGCGATGACCGCAAGTTCATCGCATCTTTCGTTTTCTGGATGACCAGCATGACCTTTAATCCAAACAAATTTAATTTGATGTATTTTATGGGATTGTAAATATCTTAACCAAAGGTCTTTATTTTTTTTACCAGCAAAACCTTTTTTTACCCAACCAAAAACCCATTTTTTTTCAATAGAATCGATAACATATTTAGAATCAGAGAAAACGGTAATTTCTTGATTTATCTTTTTGATGCTTTCTAATCCAACACAAACCGCCATTAATTCCATTCTATTGTTTGTGGTATGCCTAAATCCTTCGGATATTTCTTTATAATGATCGCCCGATTTTAAAATTACGCCATAACCTCCAGGCCCTGGGTTTCCACTTGCCGCACCATCAGTAAAAATTGAAATCATTTACGAAGATAAATAATTAGACAATTTTGGGAACTATTAATTTGTATAGCTCAAGAAATCAAATAAATACGATTATGAGTAATAAAAAAGAAACTAAAAGTTTGCATAGTTTGATTAATAACTTATTTTTGCACTCCACTAAAACAAATGGCGGTCGTAGCTCAGTTGGTTAGAGCACTGGTTTGTGGTGCCGGGGGTCGTGGGTTCGAGCCCCATCGTCCGCCCTTTAAACTTTAAAAGCCTTTCTAAATTTTTAGAAAGGCTTTTTTTGTGCTTAAATTTTAAGGAAGTGTATATAAATTATCTTTTGGTATTTAGCAAAAAAAATTGTTTTCAAAACTTTTTGTTAGTTATTTTTTTTAATTTTTCTGCCTTTATCGGCAAAAAAATCTTATTTAAAATCTATTAATTATTATATTTGCCGATAGATAATTGCGATTAATGAAGTTTCTTTCAGTAGGAAATTATGCGAAAAAATGGAATATTCCTGAAAGGACTGTAAGAAATTACTGTGCTACAGGCAAATTAAGGGGAGTTTTCTTAACCGGTAAAACTTGGAATATTCCAGAAGATGCAATAATACAACAAAAAGAAAACAAGAAAATATTTAGTGATAATGTATTGCTCAACTATTTAAAAGAGCAAAAGGATATGAAACTGAAAGGTGGTATTTATCACCGTACCCAAATTGATTTAACCTATAACTCTAATAGGATTGAGGGTAGCAAATTAACGCATGACCAAACTCGTTATATTTTTGAAACTAATACGATTGGAGCTTTAAAAGAAAGCGTAAATATAGACGACATCATTGAAACTTCTAATCATTTTCGATGTATCGATTTTGTTATTGAAAAAGCCAAATTTAATTTAAACGAATCTATTATAAAAGAACTCCATTACTTATTAAAGTCTGGCACATCTGATAGTGGAAAAGACTGGTTTAAAGTTGGTGAATATAAAAAGCTTCCTAATGAGGTGGGCGGCAATGAAACTTGCCATCCTAAAGAAGTAAATTTAAAAATGAAAAACTTACTTTTCGCTTATAATAATATTGAAGAAAAAACGATGGAAGACATTATCGACTTTCATTATCAATTTGAAATTATTCATCCTTTTCAAGACGGCAATGGAAGAGTAGGAAGATTGATTTTATTTAAAGAATGTCTTGCAAATAATATTGTTCCTTTTATTATATATGATGATTTAAAATTATTTTATTATAGAGGTTTACAACAATGGAATAATATAAAAGAATATTTATTAGATACATGCCTTAGCGCACAAGATAACTATAAAGCAATTTTAAAATACTTTGAAATAGACTTTGAATAAGCTATAAAGGAAGATTTTGAAGAAGCAGTAAAACTTTCTATTTTTTAATTAACCTTGCCACATAAAGCGTATCAGCTTTTTTATTATAACCCTTTATCAATTTCTCACTTTCTATTTCTAAGTCAAATTCTTTACAAAGTTTGGCAACTTGTTCCTCATTCTCTTCTTTAAAAACAGAGCAGGTAATGTAAATTAAAGGTTTATCAACTTTAAGATATGGTATCACGTTGGCAGCAATTTTAAACTGTAAATCGCTATAAAATTTGATTTTATATTCAGCAAATTGAGCGATCATTTCTGGTGTGCGTCCCCAAGTGCCAGAACCGCTGCAAGGAGCATCTAAAATGATTCCATCAAATTCATAATCATGTAAAACCTGATTATTGTTTTGTGTTAAATCTAAAACTTTACGTTGGTATCCTCTAATGCCTGCTAGCGCAAAACGATGTTGTAAATTTTCTAAAATGGATTCCCTATTATCGCTCACTAACAACTTTATATCAGGTTGCTGATCATGAAGCATTAAAGATTTACCGCCAGATGCTGCGCAGCAATCCCACCATTTATCCCATTTATTGGGCATAAAATATTGACCCACTTTTTGTGATGATAAATCTTGTATTTCATAATTTCCCTTATCAGGGAGAATTTCCTCTAGTTTTGTGCCGTTTAGGAAAGCTATTGTTTGTTGGTCTATTAAAGTGTATTTAATATCGGCGTAAGCCAAAGCCTTTTGAATGTTTTTTTCTTCTCCTTTTTTAATCCGGATAAACAAATCGGGTTGAGTAAAAAATGAGAGATAAAATAGTTCTAAATCAACTTCTTTTGCTAAATGTTGATGAAATGGAAAAACATCTGCTAAATTAAAATCTGGGTATTTTGATTTTAAAAACTGGATTTTTTCTTTTAATGGCAACTCAATTTTAGAATCAAATGCAGGATTAAAGTGCGCTAAGAAAGAATTGGGAAGAGAATTACATAAAAATTCTGCAATGGTTAAACGTTCTTCAATTGATAAATTGGAAAGAATATTCCCTAGTCTAAAATAATTGTAAACTAATCTACTTGCGGTTCTTCTATCACGAGAACCCATTTGTTTATTTTGCCTGTAATAGGTGGCTAAAAAACGATGTAAAGGTTCTTCTTGATGATATTGAGAAAGGATATTTTGTATCGTAGTTAATTGATGGATTGCCTTCATGTTAATCTACTATCTCTAATTTACCAAATTGATACTTCATTACCATTAAGCTTGTATTTGAAAAACCATATTGAGTGTTTTTAACAAAATGAAAATCATTATGGATACCATCAAAGGTGTTTTTTGTTAAATTTTCTAAAAAAACCTTACCATATTTATCCATTAAGTTTCCAAAATAATAGCCAATATCAAAACCTTTATAAGCATATTCGCTTGGACTTATCTGGAATTTAGAACGATAATACTTAACAAATTCTTCAATTCTTTGTGAAGTTCGTTCAATTTGATAGGAAGAGGTAATATAGGTATTTAATCGTTGCAATAAATCGTTATCTAAATAAGTTGCTTTCTCCCAACCCGGATGTCCTATAATTGCAATCTGAAAGTTATCAGTTAGTTTATCTAATTCATTTAAAAGTGTAATCAGAAAAACCCGATCCGTTGATGGCAACACAATAACGTTTAATCCAGCTGGATTAAGTGATTTATATACATTTGTATAGCCAACTGATTTAATCCCAATTTCAGAAACTTGGATGCCCTTTGCTAAACTATCCATTCCCTTTTTAAAAGGTACCACATATTTATATTCATCTGCCTGTCCACTTCTTATAATCAAAACTTTTTTAGGTCTTAAATCTTTTTTGATAAAAGCTGCCGCTGTATAAGCATGTTGGTCTAAAGAATTATTAAAGGAAATTAAATAAGGATTATTAAAAATAATTGGGTCACTTGCGGCCAAAGGCGATACCATTGGCTTATTCATGGTTTTACTATAAGCAGAAAAAGCTTTAATCCCGCTTGGAAATACAGGACCAATTATTAAATCCGAGTTTTTTATGGCAGATCTGGACGCTAAAGCTCCTAAAGAAGCGGGATCATCTTTAGAATCAAAAACCTGAATTTTAAAATTATAATTGCCACTATTGTTTACTACAGAATCAATACCCATTTTGAAGCCCTGAAAAATATCAATAGCAATTGCTGCTTTTTCAAAATCATTTAAACTAGCTGTTTTATAGTTTATACCATATAAATCGAAGGGTAAAATCATAGAAATAACCATTTCTGGTTTTTCTTTTTTAATGATTTTAGTGCTTTCCTGTTTTTGTACTTCAGATTTTGGTATTACTACTTTAGTGCTTGTAGAAGTTTCCGAAGGTATTGGTTTTTTTTGAACAGGAGTTGTTTTGGGCGAACAAGCACCCAAAAATATTCCACTTGCTAATATAATTACGATTCTAAATTTCATTTATAATAAATAAATATATCGTAACCAAAAATTACGCCCTATTTTGAGTATTAGGTTTTTTTGCGTTAACGATTGTCCAAAGGACTCCCTTCGGAGAAACGGCATCCCCGCCTGTAATTCGGGCAGGCTTTTTTTCTTTTCAGAAAAAAGATATAGTGAAAACCCCGCCTGTACGGGCAGGCGTGTTAAAACGCCCAAACTCTAATTATTAAATTTTCCGTCATGTTGAACAAAGTGAAACATCCCACAAATAGGTTATCAGTTAGAATGGCAACCTTGTTAATGAGATGTCTCTTATCGTCGACATGACGGGATTAAGAAAAACTATCTTCTATTCCCACTCAATAGTTGCTGGTGGTTTTGAACTAATGTCGTAAACTACTCTGTTTATTCCTTTTATATTGTTAATGATTTCGTTAGAAATTTTAGCCAATAAATCGTAAGGTAAATGGCTCCAATCGGCCGTCATGCCATCAATAGAGCTTACCGCTCTTAAGGCAACTACGTTTTCATAAGTGCGCTCATCGCCCATAACCCCAACTGATTGTATGGGTAAATAAATCGCTCCGGCTTGCCAAACTTTATCATACCAGCCAGAATCTTTTAAATTCTTCACATAAATGTGATCGGCTTGTTGTAAGATATCTACCTTTTCTGGGGTAACATCTCCTAAAATCCTGATGGCCAAACCCGGGCCAGGAAAAGGATGGCGACCTAAAATATCATCAGGTAAGCCTAAAGCTTTACCAACTCTGCGCACCTCATCTTTAAACAAAGATTTTAGTGGTTCTACAATTTTAAGCTTCATATAATCGGGCAAACCCCCAACATTATGATGCGATTTTATAGTTGCAGAAGGCCCACCATTTACAGAAACCGATTCTATTACATCTGGGTATATGGTGCCTTGTGCCAACCATTTTACATCAGAAATCTGATGAGCTTCATCATCAAATACTTCTATAAAAACTCTGCCAATGGCTTTCCTTTTTAATTCTGGGTCAGATAATCCTGCTAAAGCATCATAAAATCTTTGCTTGGCATCTACACCTTTAACATTTAGGCCTAAATCTTTATAAGAACTTAAAACGGATGCAAACTCATCTTTACGCAATAAGCCATTATCCACAAAAATGCAATGCAAATTTTTGCCGACAGCCTGGTGTAAAAGTAAAGCTGCCACAGAAGAATCTACGCCTCCAGATAATCCTAAAACTACTTTATCATCCTTTAACTGCTCTTTTAAAGCATCAATAGATTCCTCGGCGAAAGCAAAAGGAGTCCAATCTTGGCTGCAGCCGCAAATATCTATCAAAAAGTTTTGCAACAACTGCTTGCCATCTGTAGAATGGGTAACTTCTGGATGAAACTGTATGCCATAAGTCTGGCTATTTTTTATCTGGAATGCTGCAACTTTTACGCTATCCGTACTGGCAATAATCTCAAAATCTGCAGGAATATCTTTAATTGTATCTCCATGCGACATCCAAACCTGAGAGCGAGTGGGCAATTCTTTCATCAATGGATTACTGGTGTGAATATATTCTAGATTTGCCCTTCCGTATTCTCTAATTTCTGAAGGAGCAACGTTACCGCCAGAGTGTTGCGCTATATATTGTGCTCCGTAACAAACGCCTAAAAGCGGTAGTTTGCCATGAAATTGTTTAAAATCTATTTGTGGTGCGCCTTCTATTCTTACAGATGAAGGACTGCCGGATAAAATCACGCCTTTGGTAAAAGCATCAATTTCTGGAACTTTATTATAGGGATGGATTTCACAATAAACATTTAGCTCACGCACCCTTCTTGCAATCAATTGGGTATATTGCGAACCAAAATCTAGGATCAGGATTTTCTCTTGCATTTGCAAAGATAAAAATTTACCAAAGGGCTGGAGATAAATTTAGAAATAAGATAAAAATTGTTTTATGGCTTTAAATTAGTGGATAATAATGGTAATTTATATTGTTTGGGCGTTTTAACACGCTATCCGCTGTATCTTTTTTTGCAATTTGCATGATATTTTAAAAAGCAAAAAAAGGATGCCGCTACTATCGTTAACGCAAAAAATAAAGTAATAATTATTATAACACTAATATAGATGTAACACGATGGCGGGGTTTGGGGGTGGATTATCATCAAATAATTTATAACTATTTTAAAATATTAGATATATCATTTAATGAAATTTTACAAAACCAAATTCAATTTTATAATTGTTGTATGCGTTTCCATTTCAGCCTGCAACCCATCTAATAATAGAAAAAACAAAATTGCTGCAAAGCAAAGTATTGTAGATACAGCAAAAAGATTTATCATCATTAAAAAAGATTCTATTACAAAACCAATTGATAGTTTAAAAACTGATTCTTCTTTAATTGCTGTCAAAAAAGACTCTTTAATTAGCAATACTGCGATAATTAAAAAAGATTCTCTAGTTTCTAAACCTTTAATTAAACCTAACATCAATCAACAAAAACTAGTAGATTTTGCCAAAACTTTAATTGGAAAACCTTATTTAACAGGTTCTAAAGATCCATCTAAAGGTTTCGATAATTCGGGATTTGTGAATTATGTTTTTGATAATTTTAAGATTACTACACCAAGATATAGTGCGGCTTATATTGCCGTTGGTACAAATGTGGCTTTCGCCGATGTTGCAGAAGGTAATATCATCTTGTTTTCCAAAACTGATTCTGTTAAAAAAGTAGTAAGTAATTTAGGGATTATTGTTTCTGGTAAAGGGCAACCTATTGAGTTTATCCATTGTACTTCTGGAAAAGTTAAAGGTGTTACAATCACAAAAATGAACAGCTACTATCAAAAAAGAATAATTGGATTTAGAAAAGTAATTAATTGATTATTTAATATTAAAGAACAAATATGTTAGGATTAAGGACAACAATTTACAAGGTTGGAGATATTAATAAAGCCAAAGATTGGTATGCAAAAGCTTTTGAAACAACTCCATATTTTGATGAGCCTTATTACGTTGGATTTGATATTGGTGGTTATGAATTAGGATTACAGCCAGAAGAAAACCCAACAACAGATAAAACGGAGACCGTAGTTTCTTATTGGGGAGTTGATAAAATAGAAGAAACTTACAACAGATTAATTAATTTAGGAGCAACAGAAAACGAAAAACCTTATAATGTTGGTGGCGAATTAATGACCGCAACCATTAAAGACCCTTTTGGGAATGTTATCGGACTAATTTATAATCCGTATTTTAAGCTAAAATCATAATTAAAAATACATTATCAATTAAACTATACTTCAACAACATGCCATGAAAAAAATCATATTCTACAGTTTATTACTTTTCACAACGCCAATTTTTGCTCAAAAAAATCTAACTCCAGAAATGCTTTGGAAATTGGGGAAAGTAAGTGGAGAATATATATCAGCCTATAAAAAATCTGTGATTTACGGTGTTTCAAATTTTGATTTGGCAAGTAATAAATCGGAAAGAAATCTATATTCAATTCCACTTCTAGGCGGAGCTTCAAAACAAATTACCAATTCTTTAGGAAGCGAATCTGTTGTTAAGGTGGATTCTAAAACAGGGAAAATCACTTATTCATACAGAGGTCAGCTTTGGGAAATGAATACCGATGGAACTGGTACAAAACAATTGACAAACTTTGAAGGAGGTTTAGAAAATGTGAGAATATCGCCGAATGGCAAATACATTTTATACACTAAAGATGTTGCTATTGTTAAAAACATAGCGAACGAAAAATACAAAGATCTGCCTAAAGCTGATGCTTATGTTTATGAGGATTTAAATTATCGCCATTGGGATACCTGGGAAGATGGAAAGTTTTCTCACGTATTTTTTGCGACTTATGAAAATGGTAAAATAGGTGCAGAAACTGATATTATGAAAGACGAACCTTATGATTGTCCGCAAAAGCCTTCTGGGGGTTTAGAAGACATGATTTGGTCGCCAGATAGTAAAAGCATAATCTATGTAACCAAGAAAAAATATGGTAAGGATTATGCTCAAAGTACCAATACAGATATTTTCAGATATGAAATTGGGCATCATATTACTGTAAATCTAACTGATGGAATGGTTGGTTATGACACGCAACCAGCTTACAACAACGATGGTACCCGTTTAGCTTGGGCAAGTATGGCTGAAGATGGTTATGAAACCGATAAAAACAACATCATGCTTTACGATTATAAACTGAACCAATGTTATAATTTAACCAAAGATTGGGATGAGACTGTTGGCAGTTTTGTATGGAGTGAAGATAATTCTAAAATCTATTTTTTAGCGGTAAAAGACGGAACGGAGCAAATTTTTGAGATTAGTTTAGGAAGTGATTTAAGCCAAACTACTGGAAAAAACATCAAGATGTTAACCAACGGAAGATGGGATATAAACAGTATTGTTGGGCAGGTTGGCAACACCATATTTGTTTCTAAGACTGATATGAATCACTCGGCAGAATTGTATAAAGTAGATTTAAAAACTGGAGCTTTAACAGAATTGACAACAGTTAATAAAGCAGCTTACGCCGATATTGCCATGAGTAAAATTGAAGCGAAAACCATTAAAACTACAGATGGTAAAGATATGCTGACTTGGGTAATTTATCCTCCGGGATTTGACCCGGCTAAAAAATACCCAACGCTTTTATATTGCCAAGGCGGCCCGCAATCCGCACTTTCTCAGTTTTATTCTGTACGATGGAATTTCCAATTAATGGCCGCACAAGGTTATATTGTTGTTGCACCAAATAGACGTGGAATGCCGGGACATGGTGTAGAATGGAATAAAGAAATTAGCGGAGATTGGGGCGGACAAGCCATGAAAGATTATCTTTCTGCTATTGACGCCATGGCTAAAGAACCTTATGTAGATAAAGATAGATTAGGCTGTGTTGGTGCAAGTTATGGCGGTTATTCGGTTTATATGCTGGCCGGAATTCATGAAAATAGGTTTAAGACTTTTATTGCGCATGATGGTTTGTTTGATTTAAGAAGTTGGTACGGTACAACCGAAGAATTGTTTTTTGCTAATCATGATA
Source organism: Sphingobacteriales bacterium (assembly GCA_038237895.1). Lineage (GTDB taxonomy): Bacteria > Bacteroidota > Bacteroidia > Sphingobacteriales > Sphingobacteriaceae > Pseudopedobacter. The sequence continues at coordinate 19,030 of JBBRYE010000052.1, forward strand.
TTGGTGGACCGTTTTGGAAAGACAATGCTCCAAAATCTTATAAAGATTTTAATCCAGTAAATTTTGTGAATAAATGGAACACTCCAATTATGATTGTTCAAGGAGGAAAAGACTACAGAGTGCCGGTTGAACAAGGATTAGAAGCTTTTCAAGCAGCACAATTACAAGGCATAAAAAGCAAATTGCTTTACCTGCCAGAAGAAAACCATTGGGTTTTATCTGGGCAAAACGGAATAGTTTGGCAAAGGGAATTTTTTAGCTGGTTAAAAGAGACTTTGTAATTAAACATTTTTAAATCCCGTCACCTCGAGGAACGAGAGGTCTCACAAATAGGTTTCCACACAGTATTGAAATATTGAATTACAAATATTTGTGAGATTTTTCCTTCGTCAAGATGAAGTAATGGGTTTTTAGAGGTGAATATTTTTAGGATTTGAGAAGTAGTAATATTAAATTTTTAAAAAACCCAATTCATAAACCTTAGGTTGAAGTTTTTCGGATAATGCTTTATAAGCCTCTTCAAAAGTTTTAAAGTTGACGGGTATAAAATCTCCGCTGGCATTTCTAGCCTGTAATGCTTTACGGACTTGATACCAACCTACATCGGGACGGTTTAGTTTTAATTCGTCTCTTACACTTCTTACATCGGTTTGGGTAAAATAGGCTTGCCATAGTTTTTTACCTTCTGCTAAAACTAGTTTTGCCTCTGCCGAAAATGTTTTATCAGCCATGTATTTTACCATAAAATCACTTTCAAAACGATCTGGAGAATTTACTTCTGTTTCGGTATAAGGTATAAAATGGTTTACAATGCTCCACTTTTTATCATTCCATTCTAAATCATTTGCGCTTGCTGTAAGGTTGCTGCCGTTAAAAAGCATCCAAATCAAACAATCGTTTTTAAATTCATCTGTTAAGGGTACTGAAGGTTGTAGAAACTGGTCTCTGTCATTTAGCCAAGTTTGTTTATTTAACTTTCTAACTGAAAAAACAATTGCCACTTGCCAAATATTTTCAGAATTGATAAAATATCCTCTTGCGCTACTGTAACCCGAAGAGAAAATAACTGTCTGTGTTGTTGCTGTTTGAAAATCATTTCCACCACTAAAAAAATATCCAATACCACCATCAGACCATTTTGTTCCTCTTAAATCTTTAGTTGCTGTTGCTGGAGATACTACATTCTTCAAAGGGACAACATCTGTTTTGTTTGTTTTTGGGCGTTTTATCCAATTTGTCAATAATTTATCATCTGGTAAATTGTAAAAAAGTTTTTCCCCAATTGGATGCGAATTTTTGTCTATAACATCAGTAACAATTTCTGATATTGGAATTTTACTCTTTCCATTCATATCAGTTTTCCAAATCAAAAAACCAATTGGAAAATTTCCTTTTAACCCATCAAATGCTTTACTGTGAACTACAAAACCACCTAAATATTTTGAATTCCATTTTTCTCTAAACTCTTCTAAAGTTGGTGATGTAAAATATTTTAGTTTACTGAATATTGCTATGGTAGCATTAGGTATTTCTTTTATTACTCTGACCATAAATTGCATAAACAATTCATTACTAGCTTTACCATAATCACTCATCGCATACTTACCAACTCTTGTTTTAGAAACTCCTTCCTTTGTTGAGGTTTCGGAACCTCTTCCAGAAAGACTAGTATTGGCAGCGTTTGTTGCCTCCGCATAAGGCGGATTAATCAACACTAAAATCTTTTTGCCACTAGCAATAGCATCGCGTAAAGCTTGCGGTATTTTATTGGTGATAGAATAATCTATTTGTCCATCATCGGTAATGTCATCATTCAAATAATCGTATTGGAAACGATGAGCAGCCACACAGGTTTTAGTCGCTTGCATTACATTTACATCGGCAACATCTAAAGTGCTCATAAATATATTACGGTGGTTACTGTGTTTCACTTCTAAATTGCCAACACCGCAACACATGTCCCAAACAATATATTCGCGTTGCCAATTTTTACCAAGGGTTTCGCTCAGTTTATCGTAAGCTTTATCAACCACCATTAAAGGAGTATAATAGGCACCTTTAAAACTTCGCTCATCAGTGGGGATTAAGCTGTCTCGGCGTTCTATTAAATAGTTTCTGTATTCTGGTTTTGGTGGGCGATGGTAAATTGCCCAAAACTGTCTTTAACCCTCCTTACTGCTCAATTCATACAAGTTACCACCTAATGCAAATACAGGTGCTGTACCTTTGTGTAAAAGCTGAGCCGGTAAATCATCATTAGTGGTTTGTGTACCATCGCTCATAATATCGGCAAAAAACAAAAGCGCATAATCTTCTGGCTTTACATCTTTAATTTCATTACCAATCATCATCACCCATTTATCAAATACTTGCTTTAAATTATCGGGTGTAATTTGTGTACGGATAATTTCCCCGGTTTTAATGGCATTTTTTATGGTGAAGATAAATTCATCCTCATGGGTTTCAATTCTATAAGAAACAAAATAAGTCCCAATATATGCCGATACGGTTTCTAAAGCTTCGGTAGTGTAACCGCTGGCAGATTTTCCCCATTTAATGGTTTTCTTTTCTAAAAATGGGAGTACATCGGCAGTTTTCATTATAGCCGCTTTTTTGGTATCAATTACACATAAAAACGGAGGGACATAATCGCCTTTGTTTAGCGCCTGTTGCACATAATGTAGCAACTGCGTAAACATTTGATAGGTAGAAGTATTGGTGTTGTCCTTTGCCTCAAACCATATTTCCTTGGTTTGTATATCTATTAAATTTTTGCTGTATCCCTTTAATCCTAATGCTTTTATATAAGCATCTTTCACGTCTTCTTCGCTTTTTGCTTGTAATAGCGTTTCGTATAATTTCATTTAATTTGGATGATGAGGATTTTATTGAGAGAAAATAGTTGTTTTTATCTTCTGAATGTAGATAATTAAAATAACCCAGAGAATTTCTTAAAAGAACTTCATCTGGGTTTAGATTTAAATTTATGCTATTGATATGTTATTTTTCGTTTTGCAATTTCAAGCTATTTAATTTTAGATATTCCAATATTTGTTCGGTTGATTTTCCTGTTAAATCTTTTGAAATTGAATCCTTAATTTGTCTAAAGGTTTTAACCGTGTCAAACTCTTTTTCCGTTTCGGTATGATTAGTCTTCATATTCTAAAATTTCTTTTGGTGAACGTATTTCTAAAGATAAATAATTCATTCTTAAATTTATAGAGTTGTAACCTCTTATTCTATAAACGTTAACAATATGTCTAAAATTCCAACTCACTAAGATGTCAGCTTTATTAAGTGTTGCAGCTGCAATATGTAAACAATCGTCAAAACTTGTTTGTCCAACTACTCTTTCTTCAATATACTTATTTGCGAGATTAATTATTTCTGCATCTATAACAACTCTTTCAACATTCTCAGTGGGTAGATTTTTAAAATAAGCTTTAACCTTTTCAGGTGCTTTTAATAGTTCATTTTCGGTAAGGTCAGAAAACATACATATAATTTTTCCCATTTTTACCCTTTCAAAAAGCTGTAGCGTTTCTTCTTCAAATTCGGTATCGAATACACCACCAAAAACTGAAGTATCAAAATAAAACCTTTGCTTCATTATTTTTTTATTTATATAAATAGAAAAAAGAATTTCGATGCTCGGGTTATATCCAAATCTAAACTCAATTATGCTAAATTATAATTTAATTACTATGTATTCTAGGTCTTAAAGATAACTAAACTTAAAAATTTTCAATGAGGTTTAAGTTAAATTCACATTTCACGTTAACGATTGAAACGGTATCCTTTTTTTTATTTTCAGAAAAAAAGATTTAGTGTAAAGCGTGTTAAAACGCCAAATAAATATTTTTCATTATCTCCTTTATAACTAACATAATATTTACAATATCAACCCAACCTAAAATCTCAAAATTCACTAAAATTTCCCACAACAAATCCGTAAATTTGCAACCTTAAATTTGAGAGAGAACAGCTGATGTACAAAGAATATAAGCAATTAAATTTATCGCAAATAGGTAAAGACGTTTTAGCAGATTGGAAAAAAAATCAAATATTTGAGAAAAGTATCCAAAACCGTCCGTCTAATAAGCCATATACATTTTATGAAGGTCCGCCATCTGCCAACGGCATGCCGGGAATTCACCATGTGATGGCTCGTACTATTAAAGATATTTTTTGTCGTTATAAGACGCTTAAAGGCTTTCAAGTTAAGCGTAAAGGCGGTTGGGATACGCATGGTTTGCCTATCGAATTGGCGGTAGAAAAATCTTTGGGCATCACTAAAGAAGACATCGGTAAAAAAATATCTGTACAAGAATATAATGATGCTTGCCGAAAAGAGGTAATGCGTTATACGGATGTTTGGAATGATTTAACAGAAAAAATGGGTTATTGGGTTGATTTGGAAGACCCATACATTACCTATAAAA
>JBBRYE010000053.1:0-23376 GCA_038237895.1 Sphingobacteriales bacterium
CTTTTTGCTTCCACTGATTTTAAGAACGAGGAAAAACTAGCCACAACAAATCCACAACAATCAGCATACAATTGGGGAACTGCAGAATTGGTGCATTGGACTACGTCAAAAGGCTATAAATCTGATGGCGTTTTATACAAGCCAGAGAATTTTGATCCAAGCAAAAAATATCCTATGATTGTTTATTTTTATGAGAAAGTAACAGATAATCTTTTCAATTATCAAGCTCCTGCTCCTACTCCTTCTCGCTTAAACATCTCGTATTTTGTGAGTAATGGCTATTTGGTTTTCACTCCGGATATTAGTTATGAAATTGGTCATCCTGGTAAATCTGCTGAAGAATTTATTAATTCTGGCGTAGAAATGTTAAAGAAAAATACTTGGGTTGATGGTACAAAAATCGGTATTCAAGGGCAAAGTTGGGGCGGTTATCAGGTTGCACATTTAATAACCGTAACAAATATGTATGCCGCTGCTTGGGCTGGTGCGCCAGTTGTAAATATGTTTTCTGCTTATGGTGGCATCCGTTGGACAAGCGGTCTTAACCGTCAGTTTCAATATGAAAAAACACAAAGTAGAATTGGCGCAACCATTTGGGAACGTCCTGATTTGTATATAGAAAATTCTCCGCTTTTTAAAATGCCTAGTGTACAAACACCAGTAGCAATTATGGCAAATGATGCGGATGGTTCTGTGCCTTGGTACCAGGGAATAGAAATGTTTACAGCTTTACGCCGATTAAACAAGCCTGTTTGGTTGTTGGTTTACAATGGCGAAGACCATAATTTGGTACAAAGACAAAACAGAAAAGATATTTCTATTCGGGAACAGCAATTCTTTGACCATTACTTAAAAGGTGCTCCTGCTCCAGAATGGATGGAAAAAGGAGTTTCTGCGACTGAAAAAGGTAAAGATTGGGGTTTTAAATTGATGGATAAGTAGTTTATTATTTAGTTTAACAAAATTACTTCGGTCTGTGTCCTCACAGACCGAAATAAACATATTCATTTCCTCGGTCTGTGTCTTCACAGAACGAAATAAACATTTCATATTTCTCAACTCTTTAACAATTACAACTTTTGCGGTCTGTGAGGACACAGACCACGGATAAGGAGTTCCTGCAACTGATAAAGGCAAGGATTGGGATTTTAAATTAATGGATAAGTAGATTGAGAAATTATATATTTACCTCGGTGTGTGTCCTCACAGACCGAAATAGAACATTTTATATTTTGTTCCTTGGTCTGTGTCCTCACAGACCGAAATAGAACATTCTAAATTTTAGTTCCTTGGTCTGTGTCCTCACAGACCGAAATAGAACATTTTATATTTTTTAACCCCTTAACAATCATCACTTCTGTGATCTGTGAAGACAAAGACCATGGATAAATTTTTTTATCTTCTCCCCATCATGTCGACAACAGGAGACATTTTATTGACAAGTTTGCCATTTTAGTTGATTACCTATTTGTGAGATGTTGATTCGTTAGCTAGTAGATCAACATGGCGGAGTTTATTAACTGAATGGATTAAATTTTAAACAAGAAAGCTAATTACATTTCATTAAATCATTTAAACATAGAAAAACTATTTTTATATATTTGCGGCTCAACTTAAACCATGAGTATTTTATCAAATAGAATCAACAATCTGGCAGAATCCCAGACCATTAAAATGGCCAAATTAGGTCGTGAACTTTCTGCAAAAGGAATCAATGTGATTAACTTAAGTTTTGGTGAGCCAGACTTCCACACTCCTCAATTTATTAAGGATGCTGCGGCAGAAGCTATGGCTAAAAACTTTACCTATTACACTCCTGTTTCTGGATATCCAGATTTAAGAAAAGCGATTGCAGATAAGCTAAAACGTGAAAATAATTTAGATTATAATTTTGATCAAATTGTAGTTTCTACAGGCGCTAAACAAGCTTTAGCAAATGCATTAATGGTAATGCTTAACCCAGGTGATGAAGTGATCATCCCAACTCCATATTGGGTTTCTTATTCAGAAATGGTAAAATTAGCAGACGGAACATCTGTTTATATTAATGCTACAGCAGAAAATAATTTTAAAATTACTGCACAAGAATTAGAAGCAGCAATTACGCCTCAAACTAAAATGTTTATGTTTTCATCTCCTTGCAACCCAACAGGAAGCGTTTATAGTAGAGAAGAACTAGCATCCTTAGTAAAAGTTTTTGAAAAATACCCTAACATTTATATTCTTTCTGATGAGATTTATGAGCATATCAATTTTATAGGTGGTCATGTTTCTATTGCAGAATTTCCATCGGTTAAAGACCGCTGTATAGTAATAAATGGATTCTCTAAAGCTTATGCAATGACAGGTTGGAGAATCGGTTACTTAGCGGCGCCAAAAGAAATTGCAGATGCTGCGGATAAATTACAAGGGCAAATTACTTCAGGCACTTGTTCTATTACTCAAAAGGCAGGACTTGCGGCTTTAAATGGAGGATTAAAAGAGGTACATGAAATGCGTGATGCTTTTCTGAAAAGAAGAGGAATTGTACATGAATTATTGAGCCAAATTGAAGGTGTAAAAGTGAATTTACCAGATGGTGCTTTTTACTTTTTCCCTGATGTTTCATTTTTCTTTGGCAAATCTGTTGATGGAAAAACATTAAACAATGCAGAAGATATTTCTTTATATTTATTAAATACAGCACACGTTTCTACAGTTACAGGAGAAGCTTTTGGTAATGAAAAATGTATCAGGATTTCTTATGCCGCATCTGAAGATGAGTTGAGAGAAGCTTGTAAAAGAATTACAAATGCTTTAAACAATTTAAAATAAATAATGTCGCACTGAGCGAAGTTGAAATGTTTCGGACTTCGACTCCGCTCAGTCTGACAAATTGCTTATTACAAACCTCATTCATTCAAAAATTAAATAATTCATAAATTGTATCAAGAACTCTTTAATAGCTTCAATAAACTCAACATACTCATCATAGGAGATGTGATGATAGACGCTTATTTATGGGGTAAAGTAGATAGAATTTCTCCTGAAGCACCAGTACCTGTAGTTTCTGTACATAAAAAGGAATCAAGACTAGGTGGTGCAGCAAATGTGGCTTTAAATATAAAAGCATTAGGAGCTAACCCTATAATTTGTTCTATTATTGGAGATGATGATGAAGGAGTTGAGCTATTAAATTTATTTGAAAAATCTGAAATAGTTTCAGAAAGTTTAGTAAAAATAATTGGCAGAAAATCAACAGTTAAAACCAGGGTAATTGCACAAAACCAGCAAATATTAAGAATTGACGCCGAAACAGATATTGAGATAAATATAAATGAAAGCAATCTGGTTTTAAATAAATTTAATCTGGTTTTAGAGCAACATAAAATTGATGCTATTATATTTCAAGATTACGATAAGGGATTGATAACGCCTTATTTGATTGATGAAGTTATCAAAACGGCGAAAGCCAAAAACATTCCCATTATAGTAGATCCCAAAAAAAAGAACTTTCTTTCATATCACCATGTTGATGTTTTTAAACCAAATCTTAAAGAATTAAAAGAAGGTTTAAAAATAGATTTCGACGCAAAAAATTTGGCTGAACTTAAAAAGACTGTCGCTTCTTTACAAGATAAAATAAATGCAAAAAGTATTTTACTTACATTATCTGAGTTAGGCGTTTATGCGGTTAACCAAAATGAAGAAAGATTAACTCCCGCTTATATTAGAACAATTGCAGATGTTTCTGGAGCTGGTGATACCGTGATAAGTGTTGTTGCAACCTGTATTGCGGCAGGTACTGATGTTTTTTTAGCTGCTAAATTAGGAAATTTAGCAGGAGGTTTAGTTTGTGAAAAAGTTGGAGTTGTACCTATAGATAAAGAATTATTATTACAGGAAGCAATCAAATAATATTATTTAATCGTTTGCAAAAGTTACGATAAAAGTAGTTCCTCTATCAACTTGTGTTTCTACATCAATTGTACCTCCCATTTCTTCAATTTGGGTTTTCACCAAATACAATCCTAAACCTCTTCCATCTTTGTTTTCATGAAAAGTTTCATTTAAACCAAAAATTTTATTTTTAACCAAATTCAAGTCCATTCCTAAACCATTATCACTAACCAATAATTGCTTTTTATGACCTAAAATTCTTGTTAAAATTTTAATTTCTGGGGTTCTCTTTGGGCTAGAATACTTAACAGCATTGGTTACTAAATTTTGAATAATGCTACTCAAATATCCCCTATCAAACTTAATGGTTTCAAATGCTAAAAAATCTAACTCAATTTTAGCATTTTGCTTCTTTAATAAATTTTCAATTGATTCAATGATGTTTTTTGAAATATCAGAGATGTTTTCATTGGTTTTTAAATGATTAGATCTTTCTTTATTTTGAAGATCATCAATATATTTTTCTAGTTTTAAAAATACTCTTTCTGTCGACTGTTTAATCAAACTAAGAATATTTAAAGATTCTTCATCTTCAATCTTGGTCTGATCCATTAAATCAAACAAGGCTAAAATATTTGAAACTGGTGCCCTTAAATCATGCGAAGCAACTCTGGCAAAATATTTCAATTCTTTATTTACAACTTCTAATTTTTGATATAGTTGATTTTTTTCTTCTTCTATTTTTTTTCTTGTGGTGATATCTTTAGCAATGGCAAAAACCAATTGACGATCTGTAATAGGTATTGAAGTCCAGGAGAGCCAAACTATATCTCCAGATTTTGTGATATATCTGTTTTCGTAGTTGAGTAAAGGCTTTCCTTTAAACATTTCGTCCCTAGTTCTTACAGTATTGATTTGATCATCAGGATGTACAAAATGGTTAATGGAATGAGAAAATAATTCTTGTTCAGAATAACCTAAAAGGCTAATTACCGCAGGGTTTACTCTTTTAAATCTCGCATTAAAATCTGCTACACAAAGTAAATCATGGGTATTATAAAATAGAGAAGTCATATCATTAATGAAAGCCTTATCATCTTCTAGTAGTTGATTGTTTTCATTATAAGAATTTATAGCTTGATTAAGCATGACTATTTTATAGTGATCGAATAATTGTATTGCTAAATTAGAAATTTAAGTTTAGATTATTAAATTTTTTATACTTTAAACTAAATTAGAAGTAAATTAAATAAAAATCAACTTTTATTTTTATAATAAATTAAAGATACTATTGGTATTTACATTTTTCCAACTATAACTTTATAAAATGAAGAGTAATCCCAATATTGGTTGGCCAATTCTTTTAATTTTTTTGGTGTGATGTTCTTAACTGTTTTTATATAAGAATCATAATAATCATACCCAAGACCAAAAAAATGGATGTTTTTAAATTTCTCGGCATGGCTAAAAGCATTTTCTAAACTCCCAAGCAAACTTCCCATTAAGTAGTTTTTTATTAAAGTCAATTCATCCTCTCCCATCAAATCTGTTTTTAATAGGTTAACTTCTTTTTCTATTTCTGTTAGCGTTTGTTGGGTAACATCAACACCAACTTCTGTGGCAATAAAGAAATAACCTGCTTTTTCTAAAGATGCTATTCCAGAACCAATACCGTAGGTATAACCTTTATCTTCACGGATATTATTCATTAATCTACTACCAAAATAGCCGCCTAAAGCAGTATTTAAAACCTGTAGTCCTACAAAATCTGGATGCTTTCGATTTACAAATGGAATCCCTATCCTTATCGCAGATTGCAAAGCATCAGGTTTTTCTAAATAATGTAGCTTTTGATCAGAACTTAAATAGTTAACTTCAAAATTTTCATAATTGTACTCACTTGTCCAACTACCAAAAAGTTCCTCAATTAATGTTAACAATGCTTTTTCTATCTTTCCCGAAACTACAATTGTGCAATTAGATGGGTGGTAAACCTTTTTATAGTAGGCTAGTAAATCTTCCCTTTTTACATGGTCATAATCTTCTATTTGATTTGCATAACCGTATAAGCTATCGCCAAATAAAGCTGCTGTAAAGGCTCTTCTTGCTAAGTTTGAGTTTTTCTCTAGGCCAACTTTCAACTTTTGCTTTTGATTTGTTAAAAGGATTTCTAATTCTTTTTGAGGAAAAATAGCTCCAGTTAACATTTCTTTGATGATGGGTAATGTTTGAGGAAGGTATTTATTTAAAGAAAATAGATTTAGCGAAGATTGGTCATAACTAAACTCTGCTTGAAAAAAAGCACCATAATAATCAATCTTTGAAGCAATTTCAGCAGATGATAGTGCATGTGTTCCTTCAGAAATCATGCTATTGGTAATGCTAGGCATAATTGGCTTATCTAATTGCCAACTTGTGTTTTGAAAAATAAATTCTAACCTAACTAAACTTTGCTCGCCAGCATCAATTACAAACACCGGAATTTTATTTTGTAACAGATGTTTTTGTGCTTTTATAAATTCTATATTTTCTATCTGCTTAAACGCAGGTGGATTTATTCTGTTTAACATCTTATTTGGCTAAATAATATAAAGTGGTAGCTGCTTCTTTCTTAAAAAGTGAATTTGCTTGTTTTTGGATATCTGCAGCATCAATTTTTAAATAATTTTCTATATCTGTATTAATGAGGTTTGCATCTCCAAAAAGCTCATAAAAAGCTAAATTCATTGCTTTATCTAAAAGACTCATCTCGCCAAACTCCTTGGTAGACTCGTATTTGTTTTTCACTTTAGTCAATTCATCTTCAAAAACAAGTTCTGTCTTTAAAAACTCTAGCTCTTTCCAAATGCATTCATCGGCGTATGCCATATCTACATCCGGTAGTAATTTTCCTTCAATTACAAACATACCGGTATCTATGCTACCATAATTATAAGCGTTAATTTGGCTAAAAATTGGGTTTTGTTGTACCAAATTTTGATATAATCGAGATGATTTGCCTTGTGATAAGATATCTGAAATTAAATCGGTTTCTGCATAACCTGCTTCCATCCGTCCTGGCATTTTAAAAACTTTATAAATGGCATTTGATGGTACATCAGCTTCTAAAGTTTCAATAACTTCTTCTGTTTGTAAAGGCTCTTGAGGTAAACTACGCTCATATTTTTGTCCCTCGGGTATTGGAGAAAACCACTTTTCGGCAAGTTTTTTTACATCTGCTAAATTTATAGCCCCGCCAACAATCATAATTGCATTTTGAGGATTGTAGTGCTTTTTAAAAAATGCTTTTACATCTTCTATTTTTGCATTTTCTATATGGGATAGATCTTTACCGATTGTTGCCCATTGATAAGGATGCTTTTTATAAACTAATGGTCTTAGTTTTAACCAAACATCGCCATAAGGCTGATTTAAATACCTTTGCTTAAATTCTTCACAAACTACATTTCGCTGCACTTCTAAGCTTTTTTCTGAAAACGCCAAACTCAACATTCTATCAGACTCTAACCAAAAAGCAGTTTCTAAATTTACAGCAGGTAGGGTGATGTAATAGTTGGTGATATCATTACTTGTAAAAGCGTTATTTTCTCCTCCAACACGCTGCAAAGGTTCGTCGTAAGAAGGAATATTTACAGATCCGCCAAACATTAAATGCTCAAAAAGATGTGCAAAACCTGTTTGATCTGGATTTTCATCTCTTGCGCCAACATCATATAAAATATTTAAAACAGCCATTGGTGTGGTGTGGTCTTCATGTACCAAAACCCTTAAACCGTTTTCTAATGTGAATTTATCAAACTTAACCATCGTAATTTCTTAGAACCGCAAATTTAGTTTTATCAGGCAAAAGCATGTCATTGATTTATAGAAATATTTAAACCTTACCCATTTTTATTTGCTTTTTAAATAATTTTCTAATTTTAAAACATTAATACCATCGTAAATGAAGAAATTTCCAATCTATTTTATTTTAATCGTAACTTTCATAATGATCAAGTTAAGTTCTAAAGCGCAAGAAAAGAATCCATTAAAATATCTTATAGAAAATAATCCTAATCTTTTTAAAGAAATTTTAAATGACCCCAATAAAGAACAGATACAAATAATTTATACTCAAATAGATAGGGATATTAGAAATAAAGCTCATTTTTTAACCTTTAAATACAATGTAGACGACAAACACTATTTTTATCCTGCAAGTACTATAAAACTTCCTGTAGCAATTTTTGCACTTGAAAAACTTAACCAAATTGATTTAAACGGCGTTAATAAGAATACTTCATTAAAAATAAAATCAAATTTTAGTGATGAAACTGAGGTAATTGAAGATAAAAGTTCAATAAACGGAAAACCAAGTATTGCTAATTATATCAAAAAAATATTATTAGTAAGTGATAATGATGCTTTTAACCGTCTTTATGAATTTATAGATAGAGGCACCATAAATAAGAAACTAAAATATTACGGCTTTAAAAACAGTAAAGTAATGACCAGATTAGCCGTTGGAGATACAGAAGAAAGTGCTAGAAACACAAATCTTATAGAATTTTATAATGAAGAAGGCAAAACTTTATACAAAAAACAACCCGCTTATGATCGGTTTAATTATCCAATGAAGCTAGATAATTTGTTTCAGGGAGAAGGATATTTAGATTCAAATGGAAAATTAATTGCCCAACCAATAAATTTTACTGATAAAAATGTTTTTCAATTATCTGATCAACATGAATTAATGAAGAGATTGTTTTTCCCAGAAAGTTTTTCGAGCAAAAAAAGATTTTTTCTTACCTCAAACGATTATGACTTTCTATACACTTACATGAGTAAATACCCTACAGAAAATCAAAACCCTAGCTACCCAACGCCTGATTATTATCCTGCATACTGTAAATTTTTATTTTATGGAGCTGACAAAAATGAATATATAAACCCTAATATTAGGATTTTTAATAAAGTAGGAGATGCTTATGGCTATGCAATTGATAATGCTTATTTTATTGATTATCAAACAAAAGTAGAGTTTATATTAAGCGCTGTTATACAATCAAACAATAATAATATCTATAACGATGATAAGTACGAATATGAAGATATCTGCTTTCCGTTTCTTAAAAATCTTGGACAAAAAGTTTACGAACATGAACTAAAAAGAGAGAAGAAATATTTGCCAAAACTAGACAAAATGCTTAAATACAAATAAATTTTTAACAAAAGCGAAATTTTTAAAATTCTGGCACAACATTGGTATCGGTTGTAACATATAGTACGTATTGTCTATAATAAAATATACCATTATGAAAACAACTCTTGACTCTAACTTTAACAATGAAAATGAAAACTTTGGTGGCGAATTCTCGATCTTAAATTCAAATAGATTTGAAAAAAGCACACTAACTGATGATCAAACTAAATCTCATATTTACACTGGTTTTCTGTACCTATTATCTATAGTTAGTGTAACCTGTTGGATAATTTCATTGAATATTTTGCCTTTCGGCGATATTTTTCAATTTTTATTAGGAGGAGTTGTTCTTTCTGTAAACTTGATGGTTTTTAAGTGGACTAAATTATAATCTTCAGAATTGATACAGATTTGGTTGTTTAATTAGATTCAATGAAATCTTTTACCGCCATTATATGCTTTGTAATTCTCCATCTTTTAGCCAAAGCACAAGAGAAAGATATTAACTATTATCTGACTCAGGCAGAAAATAATAGCGCACTTTTTAAGGATTATCAAAACCAACTAAAATCTTTAAGTTTAGATAGTTCTAAACTTAAAGCAAATTTACTTCCTCAGGTTTCTTCAAATACAAATCTTTTATATGCACCAATAATTAAAGGCTTTGGTTATGATAATGCAATTTCTAATGGACAATTAGTAAATAGTTTAATTACTGTTAATAAAGAAATTACTCCAAAAAATAGAGTTAAAACACTTTTACAAGACCTTCAAATAAGAAGAGATAGTTTAGGAATACAAAAAGACTTTACCAAACAAGATATCTATAAAAGTATTACTTCCCAATATATTAATGCCTGGGGAACCCAACAAAATTTAGCACTTTCATTACAAATATTAGCTTTATTAAAAACTCAGGATAGTATTTTAAAAAAGTTAACCCAAAAATCTGTTTTTAAACAAACTGATTATTTAACTTTTAAAGTAGCTTTAGAGCAGCAAATATTTTTGGTAAAACAAAATCAAACTCAATTAAAATATGATTTATCTACGCTTAATCTTTTAAGTGGGATAAAAGATACAAATACATACAAATTAAAATCAGTTTATCAGGAAGGTTTAGCTGATCAGAATTTGAGTTTAGATTTAATCAAAAAAAAATATAAAATTGATAGTTTAAGGTCTGTTAATTCTTTACAACAATTAGATTATAATTACCAGCCTAAGGCATCAATTTTTGCAGATGGGGGTTATCAATCTTCTCTCCCATCAAACTATTATAAAAACTTTGGTTTTTCAGTAGGTCTAAATCTTTCAATCCCAATTTATGATGGTGGCTTAAAAAAACTAAGCGCTCAACAAATTAAGCTGAGCCAGGAAACGCAATCTTTTTATAAAGAATTTTATCAAAATCAATTTCAAATTCAGCAGCAACAATTAAAAGATCTGATTATAGCTTACGAAGATTTAATTAAAAAATCTGAAACACAATTGGTTTATTCTAAAACTTTGATTAAAGCTAACGGACTACAATTCAGTACCGGAGATATAAGAATGACAGATTACATCTTATCAATCTCAAATTATTTAAATATTGAAGTTAACCAATTACAAAACAGGTTAAATCAGTTACAAACTATCAATCAATTAAAATACTTCACATTAAAATAACGATGAAAATATATATAAACCTTTTGGTTTTTGTAATGATATTAACTGCCTGCGGAGAAAAGATTACAAATGAAAATGTTGATGAAGAAATAAGAACAATCACTCCTGTTTCCATAACAAACCCACAAAAAATAGATTTAAAAGAAGATTTAATTTTAAATGCCACATCTACCTATTTATTAAAAATTAGTGTAAAAGCACCCATAAATGGATATATCCAAACATCATCTATAAAAATAGGACAATTTGTAAATAAAGGCACTAGCTTATTTACCTTACAAACTAAAGAAGCGAAAAGCTTGGGAAATACCATCAATAAATTAGATAATACGTTCAATTTTACAGGCATAAGTTCGGTAAAAAGCCCTGTTAGTGGTTTTATAACAAGCCTAAATCATCAAATTGGAGATTATGTGCAAGACGGAGAAATTTTAGTAGAGATAGTTGATAAAAATAGCTTCGGATTTTTGATGAATGTACCTTATGAAAATCATCTGCTTATAGCTAAAAACAAAAATTTAAAAGTTTCGCTTCCTGATGGGAGGATTTTAGATGGTGTAGTTTCTCAAATTATGCCGGGTTTAGATTCTATTTCTCAAACACAAAAGGTATTGGTAAAAATTAATTCAAGCATTAATATTCCCGAAAATTTGGTTGTTAATATTTCTATCACAAAAAAACAATCTGTTAATATATCGTTACCAAAAGAAAGTGTTTTAGCCGATGAAAGTCAAAGCGAGTTTTGGATAATGAAAATGATAAATGACAGTACGGCTGTAAAAATACCAGTAAAAAAAGGAGTAGAAAGTAATAATCGGATAGAAATTTTATCGCCACAATTAAGCGGGAATGAACGTATTTTGTTAAGTGGAAATTACGGATTGGCAGATACTGCACTTGTCAAAATAAAAAGATAGGAAATGAAAAACTCTTTTTTCCATCAATATAAAAATCCTTTTTTGGTTTTAGGGCTACTCATTTTAATTGGGGGGATTTTTTCTTTCCAAAAAATGCAAACTGCATTATTTCCCGAAATCACTTTTCCAAAGATAAAAATCATAGCAGAGGCTGGCCAACAACCTGTTGATCAAATGACTGTTGCCATTACCAGGCCATTAGAAAATGCCATTAAGCAGGTTCCTGGTCTTATTAAAATTAGAAGCACCACTAGCCGTGGAAGTTGTGAAATTTCTGCTTATATAGATTGGAAAATTGATGTTGATTTAAGTAAACAACAAATAGAGTCTAAAATAAATCAAATTAGAAGTAGCCTTCCTCCTGATGTAAATATTGTAGTAGAAAAGATGAATCCATCTATACTGCCTATTATTGGATACTCGGTAAATAGTTCTGAAAAAACGCCTATAGAATTAAAACAATTAGCATTATATACCATAAAACCATTTCTTTCTCAGGTTGCTGGAACAAGTGATATTAGGATTATTGGCGGTAAATCAAAAGAATATTGGGTGATATTGAATCAGCAAAAAATGGCTGCTTTGGGCTTAACTCCTTCAAAAATATCTCAAGTTTTAAACGAAACTAATTTTGTAAAATCTAACGGATATCTGTCCGATTATCGATTGCTATACCTCACTTTACAAAATTCACAAATTACAGATAAACAGCAACTGGCAGATTTAATAGTTAGTAATACCGCACAAAGAGCGATTCAATTAAAAGATATTGCTACCATAGAAATTCATGAAGCAAAAGAATATGTTAAGGTTAACGCAAACGGAAAAGAAAGTTTACTGATTGCCATAATTAAACAACCTGATGCAAATTTGGTAGATGTTTCTAAAGAAATGGATACTAAGGTTACCGAACTGAGGAAAATTTTACCTGCTGGTGTAACCATAAAACCATATTATGAACAAGCTGATTTTGTAAATGATGCCGTTAAAAGTGTTACAGATAGTCTTTGGATTGGTTTAGCATTGGCAATTTTAGTTGCCGTTTTATTTTTAAAATCGTGGAAAGCTAGTTTAACCATATTAATTACTATCCCGGTAACGCTTGCACTAACTTTAATAGTACTTTATTTTACAGGCCAAACCTTTAATATCATGACTTTAGGTGCAATTGCTGCTGCCATAGGTTTAATTATTGATGATGCCATTGTGATTGTTGAGCAAATTCATAGAACGCA
The DNA here is from genome assembly GCA_038237895.1 of Sphingobacteriales bacterium. Taxonomy (GTDB): domain Bacteria; phylum Bacteroidota; class Bacteroidia; order Sphingobacteriales; family Sphingobacteriaceae; genus Pseudopedobacter. The sequence goes on from JBBRYE010000053.1 coordinate 12,885, forward strand.
TGAAGAACATCCAAACGAAGAAACCAAACACTTAGTAAGCAAGGCCATTAATTATCTTTTAAAAGCAATGGTTGGTTCATCTATTAGTACCATTGTGATATTTCTTCCATTTGTTTTAATGAGTGGTGTTGCTGGCGCTTATTTTAAAGTGATGACAAATACGATGATCATTACTTTGGTCTGCTCTTTTTTTAGCACCTGGATTTTATTGCCTGCAATTTACCTGCTACTCACAAAAGATGATAAAAAACGTAAGGTTAAAGAAGATGCGCATGAAGTTAAAGAAAGAAAATGGGTTGGATATTTTATTAAAAAACCGGTTTTCAGTTTCGCTTTTATTGCCCTTTTAATTGTCTCTGTTGTATTGATTTTACCAAATTTAGAAACTGGATTTTTACCAGAAATGGATGAAGGTAGTATCGTTTTAGATTATGACTCGCCACCGGGCACAAGTTTAGAAGAGACAGACAGAATACTTTCTGAGGCAGAAAAACTGATTGTTAGTGTACCAGAAGTACAAGCTTATAGCCGTAGAACGGGAACACAAATGGGTTTTTTTATAACCGAACCCAATAGAGGCGATTATCTAATTCAACTAAAAAAAGATAGAAACAGAACTACTGACGAAGTTATTGATGATATCAGACAGAAAATAGAAAGCTCGCAACCAGCTTTGAGGATAGATTTTGGGCAAGTAATTGGTGATATGCTAGGAGATTTGATGAGTTCTGTTCAGCCAATAGAAATTAAGGTTTTTGGACCAGACCAAGCCAAAATTCAACAGTATTCTAAACAGATTAGTAAGATTGTTGAAGGCACAAAAGGTACTGCCGATGTTTTTGATGGAATTGTTATCGCAGGACCTTCCATTACCATTTTACCAAATTTTAACCATTTAGCTAAATATAACATTAGTGTAAGTGATTTTCAATATCAGCTTCAAAATGCAATTGATGGAAATATTAATGGGGATATTTATGATAAACAACAGCTTACGCCTATCCGATTTATCAACTCAAAAGAAAAAAAAGATTTATCAAATATCAGAAACACACAAATATTTTTACCAAACGGACAAGTTAAACCTTTAAACGAGTTTGCCGATATCAGAATTGACAAAGGCGAAGCAGAACTAGAAAGAGAAGATTTGCAAACAATGGGCGTGGTAAGCAGTAGATTAAATAACCGAGATTTAGGTAGTACTGTTGATGAAATTAAAAAGAAAATAAGTAGTGTTATTAACTTTGAAAAGGGTTATAGCATTAGTTATGGCGGTTCTTACGCAGAGCAGCAACAATCATTTAAAGAATTATTACTGATACTTTGCCTTTCAAGTTTATTAGTTTTTACCGTGATGTTATTTCTATTTAGGGATATTTGGGTAGCTGCTATTATATTATTAATTGCAGTTTTAGGAATTGCCGGAAGTTATATATTACTCTATTTCACAAATACTCCTTTAAACGTTGGTAGTTATACCGGCTTAATAATGATGGTAGGCATAATTGGAGAAAACGCAATTTTCACTTATCTACAATATAACGAAGCAATTGAAAAAATGGAACAAAAAGAGGCTTTGATATATGCAATAAGTACCAGGCTAAGACCTAAATTAATGACTGCCTTAGGCGCAATTATAGCACTTATGCCATTAGCTTTAGGAATAGGAACTGGCGCTCAATTACATCAACCGTTAGCAATTGCTGTAATTGGTGGATTTTTAGTTGCACTACCTTTATTATTGATAGTTTTACCAACACTGTTAAGTTTTACTAAACCCAAAGCAACATTAAATGAAAATATTAATAGTTGAAGATGAAAAATATTTAGCAGAGAGCATGCAAAAATATCTTCAAAACGAGGATTATTTTTGTGAAATTGCTACCGATGTTGAGGAAGCAAGAGAACAAATTTCTATGTTTGATTATGATTGCATTTTGTTAGATATTATGCTACCAAAAGGCAGTGGTTTAGATTTATTAGAAGAAATTAAAGCAGCAAATAAACTAGATGGGGTAATTATTATTTCTGCAAAAGATTCTGTTGAAGACCGTATTTTCTCTCTAAAATTAGGTGCAGACGATTATCTATCAAAACCATTTCATTTAGCTGAGTTAAGTGCCAGAATACAATCTGTTATTAGACGTAGAAACTTTCAGGGGAATAATATTATCAGACATAAAGAAATAAAAGTAGACTTTTCTTCTAAAAATGTTTATGTAAATGATGTAGAAATAGATATTACCAAAACGGAATTTGCGTTATTTTTATTTTTATTAAACAATAAATCTAAAGTTGTTTCTAAAAATGCAATTGCAGAACATTTAAGTGGGCAATCTGCATTATATTTTGATAACTTTGATATCATATACACTCATATAAAAAACTTGAAAAAGAAATTAGGTGTTGCCGGAGATTACATCAAAATGGTTTATGGTACCGGATATAAAATAGTTTAGATTTGAAATTACTTAATTATAGTTCAAGGCAATACCTGTGGCTTTCTGCCATTATCATTCTTCTTAGCATTCCAAGCTTTTATATTGTTGTAAACTCTTTATTTTTAAAATCTACCGATGAGACTTTAAATAAAGAGGTAAATTCGCTACCAGCCTATCTTAGTCAATTAAAGGTAGAATCAGATTTAGACCTTTGGAAAAACATAGATCATGATGTTATAATAACAAATTTTAACCCAAGCAATTTTAAAGCTGGTCCGTATACTAAAGAAGTTTATAATCCTGAAACTAAAGAAGATGAACGTTATCGCATTTTAGAAACTAAAAATAAAATTTTTGGGAAACTTTATAATATCTCTTTTAAAGTGTCTTTAGTAGAAAATGACGATCTGATTCAAAGTATTTTAATTGTTCAAATTACTTTGCTATTGATATTATTTATTGGTTTTCAATTAGTTAATAGAAGTATTAGTAAGAAAATTTGGTTGCCTTTCAATAAAATTCTTACCTTTTTAAAAGAGTATGATTTGGATAAAAAAACGCCCCTAAATGAAGAAATTTTAGGAATTGAAGAATTTAACGAATTAAATTTAGAGGTAAATGGCTTAATTAGCCGATCAGAAAAAACCTATCATTTACAAAAAGAATTTACAGAAAATGCTGCTCATGAGTTGCAAACGCCCATTGCTATCATCAAAACCAAACTAGATTTATTTCTCCAAGAATCTAATCTCTCCAAAAATCAAAGCTTAATTGTAGAACAAATTAGTTACGTACTACAAAAGCTAGGCAATCTTAATAAAAATTTACTTTTGCTATCAAAATTAGAAAATCAACAATTTCATTTTGATGAAAATATAGAGGTAAAAGAGCAAGTTTTAAGTGCAATAGAAAATATGAACTTTTTCGCCGAAGCAAAATATCAACAGATTTTATTTAACAAACCAAAAGAAGTTTCTATTAAAGGCAATTTAAATTTATTCTCACAATTGATACAAAATTTACTTATAAATGCCATACAACATTCATCAAAGGGTACAATTATTAACATTAATTTATCAAAAGAATGTTTAACAATTTGTAATGAAGGGAAAGCATTTGAATTTACTGAAGAGAAATTATTTTCTAGGTTTTCTAAAACCATAGAAAAAGAACAAAAAGGAAATGGTTTAGGATTAGCTATCTCGAAAAAAATTGCAGAGGTGCACCAAATAGATTTAGCTTATAAATATAACAATGCCAAACATTGTTTCATTGTCAGTTTTTAACACTGTAAAACACTTAAATTTTTTAAACCACAAAATCTTCAAATAGCTTTTCTAAACTTAAATCTAAATTTTTACTGAATCCAGGGTGAGGCTTTGAGGTTTGAATAATAGTACTTCTTGTAGCCGTTAACCATCTAAAACGAGATGGAACATCTAGATCTGAAATTGGAGTGTCGCATTTTATCCCTTCACAAATACATTTAAAAATAAAAAGATGTTGTTCTAATTCTTTTAAATCAACTTCAGCATAAACAGCCTTCAATCTTGTTTCATTTAATTGGTATTTAACCTTTAAAAAGCCTTCATTTTTGCAAAATAAAACTACTCCAATGTTTAAAAACTCTTCTCGCTCTACCCTTGGCACAACGCGAATAATTACATACTCAAATAAGTTTTTCTCTTGCATCATTTGCAGATTTAACAAAGATATTGGCATTTTTAATTCTATTATTTAAGAAAAAAGAATATGCTTTTTTAAACTCGTTAGAGGAACTAAAATGATCCCCACTTAACCAATCATCAGGAATTAACCGAACTGTTTCATCTATAAAATCATCATTTAATAATTCAGATAATATTGAGCTAACATCCTCTATTTTTGTAGCTTGTGGCAATAAGATATGATCTTTTATCAATGTAAATGGTGATAATGACGACTTTTCATAGTTATCCCAAGAATGATGAAAATATAAAGCTGCGCCATGATCAATTAGCCAAATATCTTTATGCCAAACCAACATATTTGGGTTTTTAGCGGTACGGTCCATGTTCATCAATAAGGCATCTAACCAAACAATTTTTGAAGCTAAATTTCCATCCATTTTTGCCACACCAGGATCGTAGGTAATAGATCCGGAAAGATAATGTAGACCCAAATTTAAACCTGTACTAAATTTTAATAAATCTTGAATTTCCTCATCAGGTTCTGTTCTGCCAAAGGCCTCGTCCAAATCTGCAAAAACCAATTCCGGCACATTAAATCCCAATTTTCTGGCAATCTCACCTCCAATAAGTTCGGCTATTAATGCCTTTGTGCCTTGTCCTGCTCCCCTAAATTTTAAAACATATAAAAAACCATCTTCTCCTTCTACAATAGCAGGCATAGAACCACCTTCCCTTAAAGGTGTTACATATCTACTTACATTTATCCTTCTCAAATCCAATGTTTTACGCATATTTTCTACTTTTTAAACAAGCTTTAATATCATGATAATTTATATTTGGTGCTATTGTTGGATATTGTTAAAAATATCTCTCAAATATCTATATTTTTAGATTTGAAATTAATTAATTATTAACAAACGTATAATATTCATTTTCCACTTAATTTTTAATGATAAAACAAGATTTACTATATAAAAGTTGGAAAATATTAAAATCATCTTTTAAAAATCTAGAACAAAACGATGCGTTAAGAATCGCAGCATCAACAGCGTTTTTTGGCACTTTTGCCATACCTGCAATTTTGGTAGTTATTTTACAAATATTTGGTATTTTTTTAAATAGAAGACAATTTGGCTTAAGGATTATAGAAAAACTAACTCAAATAATTGGAGAAAATAGTGCCGTTGAAATTAAGCATATATTAATTAATTTGATGGGAATTGGTGAAAACTGGTTTTTTACCTCGCTTATGCTAATATTCTTGATTTTTGTATCCACCACACTTTTTGTAATCATTAGAAACTCTATTAATCAATTATGGAGCATCAGAATAAACAAAGAATTAGGCTTTACATTTAATATCAAACAAAGGTTAAAATCATTGGCAATTATATCTTCAGGGGGCTTTTTACTGATTATCGCATTTGTTATAGAAGGTATCAGACTTTTTTTTGAAAAGAAATTTAATGGAGAAATTACTTTTTTGAACGATTTTATAAATGAAACTATATTTTTTGTAATTACTGCCTCATGGCTTTGTATCGCCTTTAGGTTTATCGCAAATGGAACACCAAAGTGGAAATCTATTTTTATTAGCGCATCATTTACAGGTTTATTATTAACTTTTGGTAAATTAATTATGCGCTATCTCTTAGTAAATTCTAATATAAATGAGATTTATGGCACATCTGGAGCCATCTTATTGGTAATGTTGTTTATTTTTTACTCTTCATTCATTTTTTATTTTGGGGCTTGTTTAGTAAACTCTATTTGTGATGAAATGGAAATATCGATACAGCCTTCACAAAACGCTCATAAATTTAAAACCGAACAAATAAAAGAGAAACCAATATTAAATTAGATTAAAATTTATCGGTATTAAATTTGTTTAATAAAAGATAAACCCACCATAATGAATAAAGCATTTGATATTTTTATTTATATAATGGGCGATGTGAAAGCTAAAATAGCTCATGTAACCCAAAGTGAAGATTCTAATATCTTCAATATTACCTTACCAAATTACCATAAAATTGCCATAAAGTTTTCTGATAATGGAGAACTGGTACAAACTACTGGAACACCTTTAGATAGCAATACTTTGCATAGTATAAGTGAGGCTATAAAAAATGGTTAAGATTATATAGATTGACTATCCAAACCTTCAAAAATTTTCTTTCTTTGAACCATTAGCTTTATAAGTTTTATTGCAGAAGCAGTCGCTAAATATTTCTGAATATTAGGATATTTTATTTTTTCGATTTTATTAACTGTTTCAATAGTAAACTCATCATAGGCCATATCCCAATTCTCAAAAATCCTTTTATCAGTTGTCCCCTCATCTATCGTTTTAACTATTGCTAATCTTTTATCCTCTTTTATAGATTCATATAATTTTCTCACTTCAAACTCTTCTCCTTCAATATATTGGATAAATGTGCCTTCTATAAATAATAGTAACCCGGTTATATTTAGTTTTTTATTGTTCTCTCTCGAATAATTTAGAAGGTTCTCAATACCATTTTCAAGATTTTTGAAAACCGCAGACTCCACAGCCTGATAAAAAATGTAATACATAGATGTTTTTAAGATGTCTACAAATTTAGCAAATTCTATTTTCAGAATATTTAATTAATATTATTTTAGGTAAAATTTTCGCGATGTTAAAACCTTTAAAATAAATCAATCTATTTCAGAAAATATAGTTATCCATTACGGTTAGAAATTTTTACAATTGTTAGCACAATAAGAATCTTTTACTCATTAGAGCGATTTTTATTTATTTTAAAATGCATTAACGTAGTTTTAAACAAGCGCAAAAATTAAATAGCATTTAAAAATTTATAAATTATGATTTCGAAAACTCTATTTACGTTTATTCTGATTCTTTCGTTTTCGTTAAGTTTCGCCCAAAAAATTACATTTAATACTGTCGATTTTGAATTTAAGCCAGAAGAAAAAGCTAAAATCAATAGAATGGCATCTTATGAGGCTAAAATTTTTAACGGTTTGTATGATAATCTGATTAATGATAGTTTACAGCTTACTATCAATCTCTATTCTAAGTATAAAAATTTTAAATCTGTTTTAGAGCAGTATGGAATGAAAGGATTAACAGAATCTGGATTTTACATCTCATCAATAGATCAGTCTTTTATCTATTTTAAGGGAATAGAAAATTTACAAACCGTTTTACATGAAACAAGTCATGCGCTTTTAAAAAATAATTCGAGATACTATCCAAGATGGTTTACAGAAGGTTTAGCAGAGTTTTTAGAAACTTTGGAAGAAAAGCACTTTACAATTCAAATTGTTGCGCAATTTGATAGATTAGAACGAATGAAATATGATTTTCAGAAAAAAGAAAAACTTAATCTACTCACATATATCACAAACAATAATGCTTGGAGAGATAAAGAAAAACTTGATTATATGTATACTACTGCATATTCTATCATATTTTACCTATATAAAAAAGACCCACAACTAATTTCTAAAATGGCTCAAATGTATAGAAAGGGGTATCCTCAAGAAAAAATTTTCGATATGCTGTTTGGCAGCGTATCAAATTTTGAGGTAGGATTTAATTTATATTATAGGTGATGAAATAATCTTACCTCATTTGTCCGTTACCTTTTACAATCCATTTTTCGGTAACTAATTTTTCTAAAGCAAAAGGCCCACGGGCATGTAGTTTTTGAGTAGAAATTCCTATTTCTGCACCTAAACCAAAAACGCCGCCATCTGTAAAACGGGTTGAGGCATTCGAGTAAACAGCAGCTGCATCAACTTCATTTAAGAATTTTTCAATTTTAAAAGCATCTTCACAAACAATAGCTTCAGAATGTTTAGAAGAATATTTTTTGATATGTGATAAAGCTTCATCAATTCCATTAACTATTTTAACCGAACATTTTAAGGATAAAAACTCACGTCCAAAATCTTCGTCATCTGCCTTATTAAGCAAAGAATAATCTAAATTTTTTAAAATTCGATAAGATTCGTCATCTGCAAAAATTTCTACTTCGTGTTGTTTTAAAAGCTTAGCCATCGTGGGGATAAAATCTAAAGCAATTTGTTTATCAATAATAACAGTATCTAATGAATTACAAACAGAAGGACGAGTTACCTTAGCGTTTCTTACAATTTGTGCGGCGTTTTCTAAGTTTGCAGAACTCTCTACATAAGTATGGCAAACCCCGGCACCAGTTTCAATAACCGGAACTTTTGCGTTTTTACGCACAAAATCTATTAAAGATTGAGAGCCACGAGGAATTAAAATATCTACATATTTATCGGCGATAAGCAATTCCTCTACAAACTTTCTATCTATCGGTAAAAGTTGAACAATATTTTTATTTAAGCCAAATTGATTAAGAACATCTTTAATAATGGCCACCAAAATTTTATTAGTATCATCAGCATCAGAACCTCCACGCAAAACACAAACATTTCCAGAACGAATACACAACGAAGCAACATCCACAGTTACGTTTGGCCTGGCTTCATAAATAACACCAACAACGCCTAATGCGACAGATTTTTTTTGGATAAACAATCCATTAGGTAAAGTTTTTTCTGATATAACCTTGTTGGTAGGATCTTCTAAAACAGCAACTTCCTTAACGCTGCCCGCTAATGCTAAAATTCTTTCTTTATTTAATAATAAACGGTCTTTTTTAGGATTATCATCATCCATCCTATCTAAGTCTTTCTTATTTTCTTGTATGATGATAGCAATATTATTTTCTAATTCTAAAGCTAATTGCTCTAAAACCTGCTGTTTTTTTTCAGCCGATAAACTTCTTATTTGTGATGTTGCAACAGAAGCGTCAATTAATAATTGGGTAATGTTTTCCATTTCTATATCAATACAATATCATCAGCGTGAGCAATTTCTAAATTTTGTTTACTTTCTGCCTGTTTTAAAATTACAGAGTCGATTTTACTTTTAGCGACAGCAATTACCACTTTATTAGCGTCTAAAATTTCTATCACTTCTCCTGCATCAAAATCGGTTATAATTTTGCTCACACCAACTGCTAATAAACTATGTCGGTTTATTAAAGCTTTTACAGCGCCTTCATCAATTTGTAGTTTACCTTTTATTAAACTACCACTTGCCAACCATTTATTTCTTGCAGATATATCGCTATTTTGAGCATGGCAAATTGTTCCATTCTTTCCATTAACTGCATTTAAAATAGAATCCTCTGTTTTGATACCAAAAATCACAGCTTTAATACCCATTTGTGTGGCCAATCTTGCAAAGGTTAATTTAGAGGTCATTCCGCCTAAGCCCACGCTAGATTTTTCTTTCTTAGCTAAAGATAAAGCTTGTTTATCAATCAATTTTATTTCTTCAATTACCCTTCCTTCCACATCAAAAACACCAGGAACAGAAGTGCAATATAAAATCATGTCTGCTCCAAAACCAACTGCAATTAAAGTTGCCAACTCATCATTGTCAGAAAATTTTAGCTCTAAATTACTCACTACATCATTCTCATTCGCGATAGGAATAATATTACTTTTCCAAAGCTCTTCATAAGTTTTTTTTAATTGTAAAAATTGATTTCTATTAGAAAAGTGATGTCGCTCACATAAACTTTGAGCTATAAAAATACCGTAAGGAGCAAAGTATTGACTATATTTTTGGAGTAAAAGTGGGTTACCAACTGCTGCTGCAGCTTTTTTTTCACTTAAAGTTCCCTTATAGTTTTTTAGATTTTTTTTACCTGCCGCTACAGCTCCAGAAGATACCAAAACAATATTATAAATTTTGCTTAATGAAGAAACTTGTTTGGCTATTGTTGAGATCACCTCTTCATCTAATTCTTGATTAGCATTAGTAATAGAGGCAGAACCGAATTTTAAAACTAGGATTGGCTTTTTCAACATTTAATATTTAAGCCTAAATTATAAATCTCAGGCTTAAATATTAAATATATTAGTGTTTTTATCAATAAATACCTTTTTTCTTTAATCTGGAGATATCTTCTTTCGTAATATCAACTATGGCATAAGAGGGTATTTTGGTGATGTTTAATTCATCAATAATATCTACAAGGTTTTTATATTGAGACTGATTTGAAGGTTTTACTAAAACCATTAAATTTTTACCCGTTTGTTTTAAAATTTCTTGAGACTTATTAATTAGCAAACTTCTAATTCCATTTTTATTAAAATTTGTAACATCAAAATTATCAGGATTTTCATTAGTGCCACTATACCATGCTAACTTATTATTTGAGCCTAAACATAGCGTTAAAGTATTTGATAATTTAACCGGATTTGGTTCATCGCCTACTGGCATAATAATGTTCATTGCGGTTGGCTTTGATAAAGTAGTGGTAAGCATAAAAAAAGTAATCAATAAAA
>JBBRYE010000054.1:0-22601 GCA_038237895.1 Sphingobacteriales bacterium
GTATTACTATTGTACATTATACCAAATTATAGCATCTAATTTTTTTTAATGAAGCAAACGATTAGTATTTTCTTTATTATATTTTTTATTGGTTATGCCCATGCGCAAATTGGAATACCTGAGATAAAAAACTTTAGCTCTGAAGATTACAAAGGAGGTACACAGAATTGGGAAATAGGGCAAGATAAAAACCGAATAATGTATTTTGCCAATAATGAAGGATTAATAACCTATAATGGAAAATACTGGCATAATTATCCACTTCCAAATAAAACGGTTGTTAGGTCTTTTAAAATTGACGAAGACGGAAAAATATATGTTGGTGGACAGGATGAGATTGGTTATTTCTTTCCTGATGCTAATGGCGTATTAAAATATCATTCTTTAAAAAACTTAATCCCAAAGGAAGAGCGTCAATTAGAAGACATTTGGGATATTGTGATACTAAAAAAGGAAATCTATTTTAGAACAAATTCTAAAATTCTACTATTAAAAAATGGGGTTTTCAGCATATATAAAAGCGATGCGTCTTGGGAGTTTTTGGGCTTAGTCGATAATCAAATATATGCTCAAGATATTGCTAAAGGATTATTAGTTTTTAAAAATAATACCTGGGAAACTGTAGCAGTTCCAGACAATTTTGAAAAAGCATCTATTACTTCAATTTTAGCTTTTAGCGGAGACAGCTTATTAATGACGTCTAATAAAAACGGGATTTTTATCATTAGTAAAAACGGGATTTCTAAAATAAAAAGTATTGACCAATCTGTTTTTAGCGATAGTAGAATTTATGATGCAATAAAAGTTAATAATGATTTATATGCTTTTGCTACCGTTTCTTCTGGTTGTTTAATTGTAAATAAAAATGGGAGAATAGTTCAAAAATTTACCTCCTCAGAAGGTCTTCAAAAAAACAACTTGAGATGCGTTTTTCAGGATAAAAATGAAAACCTATGGTTGGGATTGGATGATGGAATTGACTTTGTGGCCTTTAACAACGCAATTAAATATATTTATCCAGATAAAACAAAGCAAACCAGTTCTTACGCTACAAAAATAATAGGCAATAAATTATACGTAGGGACATCAAACGGCTTATTTAGTTCTAGCATAAATTTACAAAACAGAGATGTATCTTATTCTAATCAACCTTTTGTAGAAAGCCCAAGTATTCAAGGTCAAATTTGGAATTTAAATATTCTTAACAAAAAGTTATTGGTTTCTAATGAGGAAGGAGCTTATGAAATTTCTAATTCAAAAATAAGATTATTGTATCGGTTACCAGGTACTTGGATGTTTGAGCCGCTATCTGCTTACTCTCTTAATAAAGAAATTGCAGCAGGAACCTATAACGGTTTGGTTTTTTTAAATTATTTAAACAATGGGCAGTTTTCGGATAAACGAGAGATACCCGGGATAAATGAATCATTGCGTTTTCTTGTATATGATACAAGTACAGATGCAATTTGGGCTTCGCACCCATACCGAGGGATTTATAAGTTTAAACTAAATGGTTCTAAAACAGATATTTTAGAAAAACAGCTTTTTACTGTAAAAGATGGCTTACCCTCTTCATTAGGGAATTATGTTGCTAGAATAAAAAATAGAATTGTAGTTGCAACTATTAAAGGTATTTATGAATTTGATGAACAAGAGAAAAAATTCATTCCTTCAAAAACGTTTATGCCTGTTTTTGGAAACATGAATATTCAATATTTTAAGGAAGACCAATATGGTAACATTTGGTTTGTGAGCAATAAACATGTTGGGGTTGTAGATTTTAATAGGAAAGAAAAAGGCAAAGATTTTAGTATTATTTATTTTCCAGAATTAACTTCAAAAGTGTTAGCTGGTTTTGAAAACATTTATCCATATAATCAACAAAACATATTTATTGGTGCAAATAAAGGATTGATTCATATAAATTATCTGAACTATATAAAAAACATAAAACAGTTAAACGTAAACCTAACACAAGTAAAAATATCAGGAGAAAAGGATAGTATTTTATTTGGAGGATATTTTTTATCAAAAAATCAAGTAAGTGAAAAGCAAGACGATGATCAAAACATATCACTTGCACATCAATTTAATTCTTTACATTTTGAGTATTCTTCTACATTGTACGAACAGCAAAACAACATTGAGTTTAGTTATAAGCTTTCTGGTTTTGATAATAAATGGTCAGAGTGGAATGCCAAAAGTGAAAAAGATTATACAAATCTTCCACCTGGAGAATATGAATTTTGCGTAAAGGCAAGAAACAATTTAGGGAGTGAATCTAAGGCAGTTACCTATAAATTTTCAATTGAACCCGCTTGGTATCAAACATGGATATTTTATCTTTTTTGCTTCTTTACGATTTGCTTTATTATTTACCTACTTATACAAAGGCAGAAACGTAAATACTTAAAAGAACAAGATTATTTAAGAAAAACACACTTATTAGAGATAGAGCATAACGAAAAGGAAATTGTTAAGCTGCGTAATGATAAGCTAGAAGCAGATGTTAATTTTAAAAATAAAGAACTTGCCACGGCAACCATGCACCTGATGCAAAGAGGCAAGTTAATTTTAAAAATAAAAGAAGAATTATTACCTATTGTTAAAACAGAAAATATAGAAGAAAGTCCAGAGGAGTTTAAAAAAATACTTAGCCTTATCAAAGATGCCGAAAGGGCAGATAGTGATTGGGAGCATTTTTCTGTCCATTTTGATCATGTACATGCAAACTTTTTATCTAAATTAAAGGAACAAATACCTTCATTGAGCGCAAACGATTTAAAACTTTGTGCGTATTTAAAAATGAATCTCACATCTAAAGAAATTGCTCAATTAATGAGTGTTACTGTTAGGGCCGTGGAAGTAAGCAGATATCGACTTAGAAAAAAATTAGATGTAAGTACTGATACTAATCTGTTTAATTATTTAATGGAGATTACTGGAAATTAAATGGCAACTTATTAATGTAAAGATTAGGGTTTTTCGCTGTGTGAAGGGTGTTATTTAGCAACAGCAGTATAAACCATTAATCAAAAAGCTTTATTCAGAAAACTACCTAACGTTAAAAATTCTACAGAAATCACTTCTTTAAAACCTCTTCTATTGGCAAACCAATATTACCGCTAGGTTCTTGAATGTGTAATAAAGCAGCTAAAGTGGGTGCAATATCGGCCATACTGGTTTGCCTATTTAAAGAACCCTGTTTTATTCCCCAACCCATAAAAACTAGCGGAATGTGGGTGTCGTAAGGATTCCAAGTGCCATGAGTTGTACCCGTTGCTCCATAACCTTGAAAATAACCTGGTTTTAATAAAATTTGGATTTCGCCACTTCGCTCTCTGTTGTAACCATTTATAATTCTGGTTTTTAGCGCATCTGGAATAGAAGCAATTGCAGCATTTTCCATATCAATAGCGTAAGCCACACCCTCTTGATTTTGTAAATAATCGATACATACTTTTTTTATGGCGCCAAGATCTAAGCTTTTTTGTTGGATCAAATTATTGTTAAAGTTTACTTGATAATTGTTAAAACTCAAAATTATTTTTTGTTGTTTAAATTGCTTTTCTAAATCATTATTTAGATTTTTTAAAATTGTTGCCCCATTCCATAAACCCGCAGGAATGTTGTGATCAATCAAAAACTGTGGGTTATGTGCTGCGCCATGATCTGCAGAAAGAAACACCGTATATTCGCCTTTACCAACGGTTAAGTCTAAATAACTTAAAAAATCTGCAAGGTCTTTATCTAAACGTAAATAAGTATCTTCAGTTTCAATAGCGTTAACGCCATATTGATGCCCCACATAATCAGTAGAAGATAAACTTAATGCTAAAAAATCTGTCTGATTATGTTTGCCCATTTGCTCGTTAGCAATGGTTTCTTTTGCAAAATCTAAACTGATAGAATTACCATAAGGTGTGTTTCTGATAGCACTATAAGAACCATTTAACATTTTTGAGGTAAGGTGAGGAAAAACAGGATCCGTTTCTCCTTTTAATTTCCCTTCATAAGGCGTGTTATCTGCTGTGCTTTGTAAATAAGTATCTAGAGGATAAAGTGTATTCCAATCTTGTTTTAAATATTTTTCGGCAAATTTTTGGCTGTTAAAAGTATTTACCCAAATTGGTAAAGCCTTCATATAAAAAGTGCTGGTAATCCAATTTCCTGTTGCGTCATCAAACCAGTAAGCAGCATCTGCCGCGTGTCCAGCGGGTAAAATTCCACCACGATCTTTTAATGCAATTCCTATTACTTTAGATTTAAAGTTTGTGGCTAATTTTAATTCATCTGTTATGGTGCTTGCTAATAAATTTCTAGGAGACATTTCGCCTGCTGTAGAAGTACTGCCAACAGTTTTTACAGTAGAATCTTCTGTACAATACATAGATTTTCCTGTTTTTTGGATAATAAATTCGTTGCCTGCAATACCATGAATTGCCGGTACAGAACCCGTATAAATTCCGCTATGACCCGCCGCTGTTACCGTTGGCACATAAGGGATTTGGGTGTTCTCGCAAGTGAAACCTTCTCTTAACAATCTATTAAATCCGCCGGTTCCGTATCTATTAGCATATCTGTATAAATAATCCCATCTCATTTGATCTACCACAATACCCACTACTAATTTTGGACGAGCGGGAATTGAGATATTTTGTGAAGTTGCGGGCTTCTTTTTTTGTGCCGAACTAAATAACGGGATAAAAAGAATTGCAATGAATAGAATTTTAAATTGCTTCATGACTAAATTTTAAGATTGTCAAATCTAAGGTTTCTTTATTTTAATGTATGAGGTTAACTGAAATGTTATGTTTAGGAAACATTAATTTAATTTCCTTTTTGTTTTAAACTCAATTTTCTTGATTTAAGGATAAAAGGGATTTTGAATTGTAATCGTTTTTTTGTCTAATCTTGTAAATCCCTAAATCCTGTTAATCAAGATTCAGATAATTTTAACTACTAAAAATACGCCCTTACTTGCAATCCACCGGTATGGATAGTCTTAACTTCATTAGATTTACGGCCTTCATAAGTAAAGTTAAGTTGAATACCGTTTGCAATGGTTCTTTGAAACCCTGCCGACCAAGTTAGATTTTTTCCAGGTTGCAAACCATCTAACAATTCGTAAGCTACAGAGGTGTTGTTTTGACCTTCAAAACTATTATTAATAAAATTAAACTGACTGGTTATTGTTCCTTTTTTAAGGATGTTGTATCTTAATTCTGATCCAATTTTTGTGTTTAAAGTTTTTTCTCCGCCAAAAACCACATCATTTTTTTGGTTTTTTAAATTGATTAAAAAAGTGGTCTTAAAATCGGTGCTAAATTGGTAACCAAACTCAGGTTGTAATTCATAATAGTTAATATGATAATTTCTTTCGGCAAATAGTTGAGATGAAAAATCCTTAATCCCATTATTAAAAGAGATATTGAAATTACTTTTTCTAATAAAATTCCATCGTATGCGTAAACTTTTTTCTTGATTGTTTCTACTGTCAAAGCCGTTTGTTAGCAATAATTTACTTCCTAATTTTTGTAGGCTTACATCAAAACCAAAAACAGGATTAGAGCGATTAAAAAACAAAGTATTTCTGATAAAAGAATTAAAAGCAATTAAATTACTTTCGATAATACTGGTTTTATATGGGTTAAACAAAATACCATCGCCTGCTAAAACTTTTTTATCAATACGTAAAGAAGTTATGTTAGAAAACTTAGCTATAAAAACAGGAATTTTCTCTTTTCTGTTTTTTAAAACGATAGCTGGGTTTAGCGTTAAAGTTTGATTGATATTTGTGAAATTAGACCTTACAAATTGGTTATTTGGTCTAAAAATTTTGATGTATCGGGCTTGGTCAGGATATTTAGAAATCTCAAATTCGTTTAATTCTTTAATGCCGTTATTGTTATAATCATTCCATGAATAAATTCCCTGTGCAGCAGCTACTTCTAAGTAAACAAACTCTCTTTTTGGCTCTTGTCCGGTGCCTAATTCGTAAAAAGATTGTAGATTAATAAAACCTTTTAAGCTGGTAAAATTATAGTCAACTCGGCCTAAAAGCGTTTCTTCGTTTTGCCTTAATGTATCATTATTTAAATATTTTAAAGTACGATAAGAAGCATTTATGGATAGATTAGAATTGGATGTTTTACTAATCAATAATTTGCCAGATACAGTATTTGCTTTAGAAAAATCAGTTAAATTTTGACCTGTAGGCAAATCATCAAAACGTTGATTATAGAGCAATAAAAAGGAAGTTTTTGCTGTATCGGCAGATTTAAAATAGGCTTCATATTCTCTAAAAGCAAAAGATTGTAAACTCAATTGATTAGTGCTTAAATTATTGGTTTGGTTATTTTCTGCCCGGTAAGCTGCTCCAACTTCATTGGTTTTAAAAACTTTAGAAACGGCTAAATTATTTTTATAAAAAGTGCCATTTTCTATTGTCGTTTTCGAGTTTAATAAACTTCCGGAATAAGCCAACTTATATTTCTTGTATTGATAATTTGAGGATAAACCTTGCTGAATGCCGTTGTAGTTGCTACCTCTGTTAAAGTTAGAAAAGGTATAATTTATTTGCTTTAAATCGTTTTTAAAAAGTTTAATGTTTAAGGTGGTCCAGTGTTCATCGGCTGCGGCTAAAACAGTTCCTCTAAAATTAAAATCACGATCAAATTCTACAGGGCGATAACGTTCTAATGGTTTAAATTGTTGGTTTACATATTCATAACTCAAATTACTTTTCAGTTTTAAACCAGTTGTATCATTCCCATTTAAATTTCTTTGGTCTTGTATAATGAGTTTGTAAGCAACACCTTTATTTTGTGCGTTTCCTATGTTAGAGTAAAGGTTTACATCATTATCGCTATAGCCAACCTCGGTAAAAACATTTGTTTTTTTACCGATTTTATAATCAGCGTTAAGCGTAATTAATTGTTGTTTTTTGGGTGTAACCAATAATGTTACTGGCGCATAATCTCCTTGTAAAACCCCATTAATTGGAGGGATAAAAACATAAACCCTTCCGTTTGCCTCTGATGAGTTGTTAATGCGATAATTACCAAGATTGGCGCCAACAAAAGTAAAACCTACTCTAAATTTTGCTAACAACGGGTTGGTGCTGTATACATAAACGCTTTGTGCGCCCAACGTATCAATTTTTTTATACAAAATTTCGTTTTGGCTAAAAGCAATACTATCAACATTTGGAAAAACTGCTTGATTAATTTGATTGCCAATACCAGATAAAAATTGTTTCTGCTGATCGTTTAAAGTTTGTATTAAAGGCCTATTTGCATTATCCTGTTCGCTATAATAGTTAAAGCCTATTTTTAACTTTTCAGATTTAAATCCTTGATTTAAATTGTATAAACTCCTGGCAAAAACTTTATCAGAATATTCAAATTCTACAACTATTCTAGAGTTTCTGGTAATTAATCGCTTAGATGTAAAAGTCAACTCTGACGTGTTATAATCCATTACATAATCATTATCCTGCCCACGTAAAAGCAAAACACCATCAATATATACCCTTTCGGTACCAGAAAGCACAATAATAAATTGCTCACCATTATTACCTTGTAACCTATACGGGCCTTGATTACCCTCTATACCGTCAAATTGGTTTCTTGCAGATCGTCCTTTGGCTACCGCAGCCGCAAAAGTTGTAGCATATTCAAAACCATTTTTATCTTTAAAATTATTGCTAAACAAAGCTCCCTGTGTGCGTTTATAATAATTTGTAAAATAGCTGTCGGGCCTTCTAAGTTCATAATCTCCGGCTATTAGCGTTGTTCCCTTTCTCTTTAACTGAATAAAAACTTTATCAAAATCATTTATTTGCTGTGTATTTCCTTCAGGCTGTATGGGGATATTATCATCAGAAATTGCAGCTAAAATTTCAATTTCATTATTTAATTTGCCTGATAGTTGTAATACCAAATTTGAATTTACAGCTAAATCTTGGTTGTTTCCAAAACCTATACCTCTAGAAATACTACCACTTTTATTAAAGCCTTCAAAATTGAAAATAGAATTTTCTTCTTTTTTTGCTGTGTATATAAATGGATTTTTTCCAACAACTACTTCTTCAATAATTTTTGGGTCTTTATTAAATTGTTTTTTAGAAAAAAGTAATGGAAAAGTTTGATACTGTACTGTTACCGAGTCTGTATTTGGTTTAGTTTTCCAAACCAACAATGTGCTGGCAAAATTAATTTGATAATCTGCCTGAGAAACAAAAAAAGCACCGTTAACAATTTTAAAAGTATTAGGGATGATGCTTAATGAATCTAAAGTAACAGAATCTTTAACGGCAATTTTTTTGATAATTGCCAGCCGATTATTTTGTGCATAAACGGAAGCGCTGCAAATTAAGAGTACAATCCCGATGATGCTTTTTTTTATCATTTAACTTACCAGTGGAAGTGTAATGTAGAAAGTTGTTCCTACATCAATTTCTGTGGTAAAATAAATATTTCCCTTCACATTCTCCACTGCTTGCTTTACAAAGGCTAAACCAAGCCCTGTACCAGAACTTTTTGTGGTAAAATTAGGAACAAAAATATTTGATCTTGAGCTTAGGGGAATTCCATTACCGTTATCAGAAACGGCAATTTTAATGTTATGTTGTTCTTTAATCCCGCTGATGGTAATAAGGCCCTCATGGCTCTCTGGCATTGCTTCTATAGCGTTTTTAAGTAAATTAATAAAAGATCTTAATAGTTGGTCTTTATCTACCAAGACTAAACAATTTTTTAATGAATTTTCATCACAATTAATTTTGATATGGGCCATTTGAGAATAAACTTCTATAGCCTTATTAAGGATGTTTAGCACCTCTAATTTTTCTAGTTTAAGCTCTGGCATTTTTGCAAAATTTGAAAACTCTGATGCTATACGGCTTAAACTATCAATCTGTTCTAAAAACGATTTACTAAATTTATTGAATTTTTCGTCAAATTTATCATCCTTATCTTTCCAAGAACGATCTAACATTTGAATACCTAACCGTAACGGAGTTAGCGGGTTTTTAATTTCATGAGCTACTTGTTTAGCCATTTCTCGCCAAGCAGTTTCCCTTTCAGATTGAGCCAATTTATTGGCATTTTCTTCTAACTTGGCAATCATAGCATTATATTCAGTAATTAAGCTTCCAATCTCATCATTACGTTTCCATAATATTGGATTGTTTTTTTTACCCATAACAGTTTTAGAAATACTGTCTTGTATTAAACTAAGCGGACCCGTAATTTGATTAGCTACCACAAAAGCAAAAAATGCAACAGCTACAAATACCAATACATAAATATTAATTAGTAGGTTTAAAAATGTACCTATTTTTTGGTTATAGTCGTCTTGGTTGGCAAAATATGGAAGTTGCAAATAAGCAATAATATTATTCTCTGCATTTTTTATTGGCATATATGCCGATGTATATTTAAGAGATTTGAGGTTTTCTTGTTGGATAAATTCTGATTTTTTTTTGATGTGTAAATTAATGTAAGCCACAGGATCCATGCGTTCGGCAATTAAACCAATTGCATAAAGTTTGTTTTGTGTAGAATAAATGAGTTTACCGTTTACATCAAATAAATTAAGATCAGAATTGTACATTTTAGAAAAATCATCAATTGAAATAGCTCCTTTTTTATTATTACTAATATCTGGTAATGTACTATCCTGAAAAGCACTGTTAATTATTCTTATTTTACTTTCTAAAAAATCTTGTTGCTGCTCTGTATATTGAATTGAAATATAAGAAAAAGTGATAATTCCGATTATTAACAATGAACTTACTACAGCTAAAACTAAAGCAATTTGAATACGCGTTTTATATAAGATACGATTGTTTCTGGCTAATATCTTTATTCTTAAATTTTTAAAACTTATTCTGTATGCAAACAGAGATTGTAATATCCATTTATAGGAAATCAAAACAAGGCTAACAACAACTAATATGATGAAGAAGAAAGATAAAGCAGCCAACTCCCGCCAAAAGGTTGTGCTATCATGAGTGATAATAATGGTTTTATTTGCCGATGGTTTATAAATTAAATGGTCTACATCTTCTTTTTTTAATACAACAAATTGTTTAACAGGGGCGCTAAATTCAGTATTAAAATTATCATAAACGTAAGATCCGTATTGGTTTAACAATTTGTTATTCTCAAAAAAAGCATAAGAATAATCTAAAAATTCAGACCGAGAGTTTATCACTCCGTTTTGTAAAATATGCGGAAACGCACCAAAACGTTCTAAAGTTTTAGATTTTAAATCTAAAATTAAGGTTCCTTTAACATTACTATCCGTTTTTAAAGGGATGATTGCAAAGTAATTTTGATTGCCAAACGTGTTATTTCTTCGGTAAAAAAAACTGGTTACTTTATTTGATTTTTTTTCAATTAAATCTTTAAAATCAGTTATATTTTGATGGTTGCTTTGATTAATTAAAGAATCTTTTTGATTGAAAAGATAAACCTTAAAATTGAATTTGTTTAAATATCCCGATAGGTATTTATTGCCAACCAAAGTTATTAATTGCTTGCCATTTGCCGTATCAGATTTTAAATCATCCAATATTACTTTATCTTCTTTTATATTATTCTCAATCTCACTAAAAGCCATAAGAGCATAAGAATCTGTAGGGGTTTCTAATTTTTGTAAAAGCGTTTTTCTTACTTCTAATTCCTTAAAACTTTCAAAAGTGTTAAGTTTTACAGATACAATGGTGGCAAAAATGAAAGAGATTACCACAACTGCAGGAAAAACAATTTTTCCGCTAACGCTATAAAGACTACGCCCAATAATAAAAACCAACGCAAAAATCAGCGAGAAAAATATAGAATAGTTTTGTGAGAAAAACTCATAAATGTTGTAAGCCACAAAACAGATAAAAAATAATATGATTTTGTTTTTTAAAGAAATATTAATAAAGCTTGAATAAAACACCAGTAACTCAAGTATCAAGTAATAAATTAATAACCCTCCAACAATAATTGCAATGCCAAAAAAACTTAAAATGTTAAGATTAACAAGGTTAGAAACATTTAAATTGATGGTAGAATTAAAAACTAAACCAAAGAAAATATTAGAAAATTGATGAGAAATGAATATCGCAAAGATGAAACCATAAATTAAAACAGGGTAACCTAACCAAACATTTTTTATAGGCTTAAAAATTTTATTACGATAGCTATAAAAAAAGATAGTAAGCCATAATATGCACACCACATTTATTAAAAAATCTGCAAAAGAAGGGAAGTAAAAATTAGATGCGTAAATTTTTGGATCAAAGTAGGCTAAACTGTAAATAGCATTTGGGAAATGATACTTTAAACCTAGGTATCTAATTAAGAAAAAAGACAAACCTAGAAATACAGTAGCTAGTCCTGCATTTTTCTCCTCGGCATAAAATTTACAAAGGCTGTTAAGCAGTAATAACAAAGTTACAAGCCCGCAGCACCACATAATAACCTCAATTTTATTATAAGGAATTTCTGAAAACGTATCGCTTTTTATGATGGAAAATAGATATCTGCCATCTATGTTTTTTATATCAACAGCATCTTTATCAGTTAAAGTAGCAATATCAATATTTGGATTATTAATTAAAAACTGATCGTCATCATCATTAATATACTGGTTATTATAGGGTAAATGAGATTTTACCGGAATAAAGAAAACCACAAAAAAGTCGTTTTCACTTCTTTTAATAGCCTCATACCATCCGTTTTTATAGGTAACAAAACTACTTCCTTCCTTATAATTTTCAACATTGTTAGCGCTAATGGTAACATCTGACCAAAAAACTAGTTTGCCCTTTTGATAAGTTTGAAAAAAGATGTTTTTACTAGTAAATTCTGCTAAGGTTTTTGTGGCTAAAGTTGGGTTTATATTAAGATTTTCTAAATCTTTTAAATCTTTTTGATTAGATAGATAATCAGTTACTTTAGTCTCTCTATCATGCAAATCGTTACTAATATTTGCTGCAAGATCATTAAGATTTACCAATTTTGTTGTTGCCCACCTAGCAGTTAACGATGTGGCGAATAAACCAATCGTAACCAAAAGTAATAACCAACGGATTTTAGTAGCAGTTCTCAATTATTTAAAGGTCTCAAAAAAAAGTAATTTAACATCCGCAACCCAAAACCAAGCCAAACAAACTGGCTTAATTAATCATAATATGTTTTAATTAAATACTTGCGCTAGAAGTTTCAATTTTACGGTCAATCTTTTTTACTAAACCTTGTAAAACATTACCCGGGCCAACTTCAACAAATTCTGTAGCGCCGTCATGTAATATTTTTTGCATAGTTTGTGTCCATTTTACCGGCCCAGTTAATTGGGCAATTAAATTATGCTTAATGCTTTGTGAATCTTTATAAGGTTTAGCGTCTATGTTTTGATAAACAGGGCAAATAGGTTGGGTAATTTCTATCGCTACAATTGCAGCCTCTAATTCTACTTTTGCAGCCTCCATTAAAGGCGAGTGAAATGCACCACCAACGTTTAACTTTAGCGCTCTTTTTGCTCCAGCGGCCAACAACAATTCGCAAGCTTTATCAATCCCTGCAATACTTCCAGAAATTACCAATTGGCCAGGACAATTATAATTTGCCGGAACCACAACATCGCTAACTCTTTGGCAGATATCTTCCACGGTAAAATCATCTAAGCCTAAAACCGCTGCCATTGTGCTTGGTTGCAGCTCACACGCTTTTTGCATGGCGTTTGCTCTTTTTGCAACTAACATTAATCCATCCTCAAAAGTTAAAGCCCCAGCCGCTGTTAATGCAGAAAACTCTCCTAAAGAATGACCCGCAACCATATCTGGTTTAAAAATTTTTCCTAAAACTGTAGCTAAAATAACCGAGTGTAAAAAAATTGCAGGTTGCGTAACTTTTGTTTCCTTCAACTCTTCGTCTGTACCGCTAAACATAATATCGGTAATTCTGAAACCCAAAATATCATTTGCTTTTTCAAAAAGCTCTTTGGCTAAAGCCGAGTTATCATAAAGATCTTTTCCCATGCCAACAAATTGTGCACCTTGTCCTGGAAATATGTATGCTTTCATTTTCGTTTATTTAGAAGTATGAATTTTTATTTATCGATAAATATCAATTTAGATTATTTATAAATCAAATTCAATTTTATTAATATGAATTTGAATAGGTCTTTTTAATAGAATGATAGTTGGGCGTTTAAGCGCTCGGCCATCTGGCAAAAATATTTCTTTTTTTAAAAAGCAAAAACCTGCTAAATAACAGGCAGAGATATCGCATTAATATTTAACGAAAAACCTTTAAAACTCACTAACACAAATTAGCAGTTATCAATCGCATAAATTCAGATCTCGTTTTATCATGCTCAAATTCACCTGTAAAAGCAGAAGTTGTAGTAACTGAATTTTGTTTCTGAATCCCTCTCATGCTCATACACATATGTTTACATTCTATAACTACGGCTACACCAGCAGGTTGTAAGGTGTTTTGTATGCAATCTCTAATCTCGTTGGTTAACCTTTCTTGTACTTGCAATCTTCTGGCAAAAACATCAACCACACGCGGTAGCTTGCTTAAACCCACAATATACCCGTTTGGGATGTAAGCTATGTGCGCTTTACCAAAAAACGGCAACATGTGGTGTTCACACATAGAGTAAACTTCTATATCTTTCACAATAACCATTTGGCTGTAATCTTCTTTAAACATCGCCGATTTTAGAATTTCAGCAGCATCTAAATCATAGCCATGCGTTAAGAATTGAAAAGCTTTTGCCACACGTTCAGGTGTTTTTAGTAAACCCTCTCTGTTGGGGTCTTCGCCAATTAAGCTTAAAATTTGTTTATAGTTAACGGCTAAATCGGCAACAATTTCTTCATTGTAACACTCTGTTTTTTGATAACCATTGTTGCTTTTATCACTCATTTATTTAATCTCCAAAATACTCAACAAAATTACTTGCGGTTTCATATAACTTAATACTATGTAATTTTGCCCCTCTTTCGTCTATATGAGGGGCCAATTGCTTCCAAATTTCAATAGCTAAAATCTCGGTAGATGCCATTTTACCTTTCATAAAATCAACATCCATATTTAAGTTTTTATGGTCTAATTTATCGGTAACGTATTTAATCACTAACGATTTTAAATCCTTTAAATCTATAACAAAGCCAGTTTCGTGATTTATTTCTCCTTTTACGGTAACAAAAAGATCATAATTATGCCCATGCCAATTTGCGTTTGCACATCTTCCAAAAACGGCTTCGTTTTTCTCCTGGCTCCAATCTTCTCTATATAATTTATGAGCAGCATTAAAATGCTCTTTTCTTGTAACGTAAATCATCTTTTTTATGATAAAGTACAAATATAAACAAAGGATTTACAACCGATAAGAACTATTAAAGCATTGTTATAAAATTTGGTGTAATTTTGAAAAATAGGGTTTAGGTTTTTTGCGTTAACGATTGCAGCGACATCCTTTTTGGCTTTTTAGTCAAAAAGATATAGCGGAAAGCGTGTTAAAACGCCCCAATACATTTCAAATAAAAACCAGTCTTCAATCTCATTAATAGAAAAAGACAAATTTTTAAATTATACATCATCTTTTAAAAAATATATTGAAAGAAATAAAAATCAATTAAACAACCGCATGAAGATATTATTAGTCGCCGCCACTTATCAAGAGATTGAACCTTTCATAAGAAAATACGCTCCAAAATTTAATGCAGATGAATTTTTGAAGGTTGGGAAACATGATATTAAAATAATGATTACCGGAGTAGGCATGGTAGCAACAGCTTATGCTTTGGGTAAAACATTAGCCCAGGAAAGTTATGATTTAGCTTTAAACGTTGGTATTGCAGGTAGTTTTTATCGCAATATAAAACTAGGGCAATTGGTAGAAGTTAGAGAAGATATTTTATCAGAATTAGGCGCACAAGACGACGAAGAGTTTATTTCATTAGAACAATTAGAGATGGGCGAAGTAGAATTTAAAGCGTCAGAAAAAATATTTTTAAAAGATAATCTTAGAAAAGTTACGGCAATAACGGTTAACACTGTTCACGGTAATGAAGATAGCATTGAAGAAATACGAGACAGGGTAAACCCAACTATAGAAACCATGGAGGGAGCCGCTTTTTTTTACGCTTGTGAAGAATCTCTTGTAGAAGCTTTACAAATACGTTGTATATCTAATTATGTAGAAAAAAGAAATCGTGAAAACTGGAACCTTGCTTTAGCTGTTAAGAACTTAAATGATTGGTTAATTAATAATCTTAAGAACGTTTAGGCTTGTCTTCCTGAGCGGAGTCGAAGGATGGCATGACACGATTTTAAAGAAAGAAATTAGAGAATATTTTATGAGATGCTTCGACTCCGCTCAGCAAGACAGAGCGTCTTATAAAAGTTAAATAAAAATTTTATTCATGAAGCTTAGCCTTGGTTTTTCTCCTTGCCCAAATGATACATTTATTTTTGATGCTTTAATACATCATAAAATTGATACAGAAGGTTTAGATTTTGAAGTAGTTTTTGATGATGTAGAAACACTGAATCAAAAAGCTTTTAATTCGGTTTTAGATATTACCAAACTTAGCTATCACGCCTATGCTTATGCAACAGATAATTATGTTTTATTAAATGCTGGTAGCGCACTAGGTTTTGGCGTTGGGCCAATGTTAATTTGCAAAACAGAACAAGATTTAAATAACCCTAATCTTAAGATTGGGATTCCGGGTAGGTTTACTACTGCCAATTTTTTGCTTGGCCTGGCTTTTCCTCATTTAAAAAATAAAGTAGAAATGGTTTTTTCTGAAATTGAGCAAAAGCTGATTGGTGGAGAAATAGATTTGGGATTAATTATCCATGAAAACAGATTTACTTATCAGGATAAAGGCTTAAAAAAAGTAAAAGATTTAGGCGAATATTGGGAAGAAAAAAACAATTGTGCTATTCCTTTAGGAGGTATTGTGATAAAAAGAGAGCTGCCTTTAAAAATAAAACAAACCGTAAATAGGTTAATTAAGCAATCGGTAGAATATGCTTTTGCAAATCCAAAATCGGCTTTGCCATTTATAAAAGCACATGCTCAAGAAATGGAAGAAAGTGTAATGTATAAGCATATAGATTTATACGTTAACAAATATTCTGTTGATTTAGGTGTTGAGGGAAAAAAAGCAATAAATATTCTATTTAAACAAGCTCAAGAAAACAAAATAATTCCTAAAATGGATAAAGATTTATTTGTCAGTTAATTACATGGCATTATTTGTGAGGATAATTAAATGTTAAAAACATTCTTAATACTATAAAAAATCACCGTTTAAATTTTACTAAAACATAAAAAATCATGAAATTAAATTTTTCTTATCCATTAATTTTTTCTGGATTAATTGCATTATCAACTTCTGGGGCTTGTAATCAAAACGCAAAAACAACGGATAGCAGAACAGATAGTACTAAAACTATGCAAAATATGAGCATTGAGCCTGTCGCGGAAACTAACGATTTCGCAAACGCAAAGCTGATGATTAAAGATGTGAAAACAGAAATGGTTGGGACCGATTCTGCAAAAATGATGGTAAACTTTGAAGTTGCCAATTATGAATTAACAAAGCAAACTATGGATATGAATTCTGGTGAATGTGCTAATTCTGATAAAGGACAACACATTCATTTTATTTTGGACAATAAGCCTTATCAGGCGTTGTACAAGCCAGAAAACTCAGTTACACTTCCTTTAAATTCAGAACATTATTTATTATGTTTCCTTTCTCGTTCTTACCATTTGTCGGTTAAAGCGCCGGATGCGGCTGTTGTAGTTCATTTTAAAATTGATGAAAAAGGGAAATATGTAAAATTGGAAGACGCTAAAACACCAATGTTGTTTTACAGCAGACCAAAAGGAGAATATGCTGGTAAAGACACTCAAAATTTATTGTTAGATTTTTATGTGAAGAACGCAACTTTAGCTGCCGATGGATATAAAATAAAAGTTGCAGTAAACGATACTACTTTTACTGTAGACAAATGGCAGCCTTATTTTATCAAAAATGCACCAATTGGAGATTTAAAAGTTAAAATTCAATTGCAGGATGCTAGTGGTAAAGACGTTACCGGAGCCAATACAATGGTAGAAAGAACGGTTACTTTAAAGAAGTAATTTTAGATTTAAACAGACTTACGTAGTTTTAAAAACTTAGTGAGTTTAATCGGAAAAGCCTCTCAAAATAGTTTTTGAGAGGCTTTTTTAATGATATAAATTTTGGTTACAATACAACCATCGATTTTGCATCAAAAGAAATCACTCTTTTTGGTGCCTTTATACTATCTAAAACTTCTTTTGTTGAGCCTATTTCTTCTGCTAAGTTTTTTTGTTGATCAATATTTAAAATATCGGCTTTAGCCATACCTTTTAAAACTACCGTTTTACCTTTTATATCTTGAGGAACGGTAAAGTTGCTATCATCAAAATTAACTTTCATAAAATCGCCATTTGGCAATTTAATAGTTAACCAGTTGCCTTCCTTTTTACTAACGTTGGCAACTAATCCTTTAACAATCACTTTTTCTCTATCGCCCCCTTGAACCAAATCTAACATAGTACTTAATTCTCTGATATTATTGTTTGAAACAGAGTCTCCAAATACTTCTCCTTTTATTGGAGTTGAGCCATGTAGGCGTATTTTTTCTCTACGATTACAAGAAATTATAGTAAAACAGAGGAGTAATATATAAAGCAAATTTATTTTCATATTGACAACTTATAGCACAAATATCTGTTTATTTATTAAAGTATAACAACACTTGTTGCTATTTACATAATAAATTTACTAATACCTTACAAAATAAGCTAATCATTTATACTTTGTAAGTGCTTAACTATCTTCTTTTTACTTCGCTTTGCTTAATAATACTTCAAACTTTTCACGCCACTCTAAAGTCAACTCATTTAAAGCCACTAATTTCTGTAGTTCAATTTTATTTTTAGAATCCTGATAACGTACATTGTTAATATGAGAAACAGAGATTTTTTTTGGATGCGATGTGAGATGAATTAAACCATCGGTTTTTTTGACCAAACCTTCTTTTATGGTGCGCAAATAAAATCCTGTAAAACCAGTATCCTGACAAAGTTTGGCAAACGGTTTATAATTATACCTGATGCCAATAATGAAACAAGGGCCACGCGGCTCAGAAACTTCAACAATTGCGTCACCTAATTGATACCTATCACCAATAAAAATATTTTCTTCTAAACTATTTTCGCCTTCTAAAGTGAGATTTTCTCCAAATGCGGCAAAACCTAAATCTAAATTTAATTCATTTTTCCAATAAGGAAATCTATCTGCGCTGTAACAACAAATGGCTTTATCATTACCGCCATGATCATTTTTGTGGGCAACGGTATCTCCTTTAAAGCCTGTCATTGTTAAAAACACACCGTTTTCCCCGACAGTTTTTTTGTTAAAAGCGGTTTTAACCGACTGATGATCTGCAACTAATTGTTCTATTTCTTCTGTTATATTGATAGATTGTATAATGATGTTCTTGTTCATGATGTTTACAAGTTAAGCCAGATTAAAGATTAACAACAACACGTATTGTAAAATCAAAGTTCCATCTAAATATAAGAAATAATAATATTCGTTTTTTTCCCACTTAGATTTAAAAATGAGCCATGCGGTTAAAAATATAGTAGAACTAAGACCATAGAAATCTAAATTTAAGCCATCTGAAGGGAATAAAACGGATAAAAAAAAGTATAGAATTAGTAAAATTTGACAAAACAGATAAGCCTTTTTTTCTCCATAAACCGTTGCAATAGTTTTCAATTTATATTTGCTATCCTGCAACATATCTCTAATATCAAAAGGAATTGTGATGGCAGATACAAACAGTAATCTTTTAAAGATTAAAAGAATCAATTCCCAATTACTGATGTTTACTTTATGGGTATTATTAAGTTCTACATAAGGAAACCAAACCGAACTTAATGCCCACACCAATGCGATTAAAAAAAGCTTTAAACCGGGAATATTTCTTAAACCGTGTTTTGTTTTACCGATAGAAAATAATGGGGTTGAGTATCCAATAGAAATAACACCTAAAATCATTAATAAAATTTGTGCTTTAAGATGAAGCCCAAAAAAGCAAGGGATTAATACTAGAGCGGAAAAAATTGTAATTGTTAAATTAATTTTATAGTGCCCAAAAATCCATCTTACCCTTCTATATTCTGAGTTTTCAGGATTTTTTGGTTTTTGAATAAGTATGCTGAAATTATAAGAAACTATGGTGGAAAAGAACAAACAACCAATAATATACCAATTAATTGGATAGCCTATTAAATGATAAGTTACCAAACCTTGTGCGGCAGCACCTAAAGAAATAAATATATTGCTAAACAATAAAAAATCTAAAGGTTGGCGTAAGTATTTTATCATGAGCAAGCAAAAAGCGAATGGCTTAAAGCTAATAAACAGATTTTAAAATCTAATACTGCAATTTGATTAACCTTTTTTCAATTCAAAAATGGTAATTTCTGGCAAAATACCAACTCTACCTGGGTAACCTATAAAACCAAAACCAACATTAACATATAATTGCTGATTGCCATTTTTATATAAACCATCCCATTCATCATAAACATATTGAACTGGGCTCCATTTCACATATTGGCTTTCAATGCCAAATTGCGCACCATGTGTATGGCCGGCAAAACTCATATCTATAGTTGGATATTTTTGTAAAACTTCTGCCCGCCAATGTGAAGGATCATGGGATAATAAAAGTTTAATGGGCAAATCATCGGTGTTTTTAACTGCTTCTTCCATCTTGCCGTGTTTAGGGAAACGGCCTGTACCCCAATTTTCTATCCCTAAAATCCCAATTTCTGCACCATTAATTTTAAGTCTTCGGTTTTCATTCATCAATAAATCCCACCCCATTAATTGATGCGTTTTTTTAACATCTTCAATGTTTTTTACACGAGCGGCTTCAGTAGGCCATTTTTCATACATGCCATAATCATGGTTTCCCAAAGTAGAAAAAACCCCTAGCGGAGCTTTTACTTTGGAAAATAAATCCTGATAATCCCTCATTTCTGATGCAATTCCATTTACCAAATCGCCAGTAAAAAAAATTAAATCCGGCTTTTGGCCCAATAACATTTCAATACCGCCTAAAACAGCTTTCTTATTATAAAAACTGCCAGAATGAATGTCGGAGATTTGACCTAACGTTATTCCATCAAATTCTGAAGGTAAATTTTTTAAATAAATCTTTTGCTTTCTAATTCGGTAATCATAAGAACAAGTAATGCCATAACTTAGTGATGCTAAAGGAATTGCTGCAACCACTAATCCTGCTTTAACCAAAAATTTCGATCGAGGTATGCTATTCTCAGCGTTTACAATTTGTTTATTTCCTGAAATCTTATTCTTTACAATGATGAACAACCTTCTGATATCATCAATAAATAAAAAAGGCATAAAGAATAATTTACTCACGAAAGTGATAAAAAACGCCACCAGAAAAATAGTTCTTATCCCTAAATCTAAATTAAAAACCATAGTGGTGTAAACCCCTATTAAAAGAATCGCGGTGTATCCCCACCAAAAAACCCGAAATGATTTCTTTACAGAGTTTGACCAGTTTTGATAAATGTGTAAAATTGCTTTATAGCTGTAAAAATCTATAAGTAAAAGCAATACGCTAATGATCAGTAGCGGAATAATTCTTCCCATTTTGTAATCTATTTGGGCGTTACCCCGAAGAAAAATCGGGGTCGGGCTATGCACTAAATCTTTTTTTGCACTTGAGTTTTGGCATGAGCAAAAAAAGGATACCGTTTCTATCCCTAACGCAAAACCTATTTATTATTTAAAACAAATATAGCCCATGGCTTAAGCCATGGGCTATATTTGTTTGGCATTTTGCTTTCAGCCTTTCCTTCAGGTTTTTGCATTAAGCCTATTAATACCTATCATTAAAATCATCTTCTCCTTCTTCATCAGCAAACTCTGAACTGAATAAGCTATTGAACATGTCTTTAAATTCATAACCTTTTTCTAAATAGCCTTTGCTTACTAAAGAGAATTCTGCCAAACCATGTAATACAAATTCCATGTAAAGTAATTGTTGGTTCTCGCTAATATCTTTATGAAAAAAACTAACTACAGCTTTTAATCCTGGAACTTCATTTAATGCTTTTTTATATTCTGCGTCTTTAATATCATCTAATAAATTCAAGCTATTTCCATTACCAAACCAGTTAATGATATCTGCATAAGGATTATCCTTTTTTGCTTTCTTCATTTTTTCTGGATCGGGAAAATAAGTTTGCAGCATCGTTTTAATTGCTTTTCCAATTAAAATATTTGCCACTTTTGCAGGCCCTTCTAGCTCTCCTTCATAAACTAATTCGATTTTACCCGTGATTGCTGGGATAACCCCCAAGAAATCACTAATTCTTACAACAGTGCTTTTCTCACCATTAATTAACATTCTGCGTTCTGCATGAGAAATTAAATTTTCATAAGCAGAGATAGTTAAACGGGCAGAAACACCTGATTTTTTATCAATATATTCAGAATTTCTAGCTTCAAATGCAATTTGTTCTACCAAATCTTTTACTAAACCATCAGCTTCAATCAATTTTTGAGCGGGAGTTATTAAAGCTTCTTGCTGAGTGATTTTTCTTGATATAGCTACAGATTTTGGATAATGTGTCAATATTTGACTTTCAATTCTATCTTTTAAAGGCGTTACAATAGAACCACGATTGGTATAATCTTCAGGGTTTGCCGTAAATACAAACTGTATATCTAAAGGTAAACGTAACTTAAAACCTCTAATTTGTATATCATGCTCTTGCAAAATATTAAATAATGCAACCTGAATTCTAGCTTGTAAATCTGGTAATTCGTTAATTACAAATATGCTACGATGTGCTCTCGGAATTAAACCGAAATGGATAACTCTTTCATCAGAATAATTGAGTTTTTGAGTTGCCGCTTTTATTGGATCAACATCACCAATTAAATCAGCAACGGTAACATCTGGTGTGGCTAATTTCTCGGTATATCTTTCACTACGATGCAACCAAGCAATTGGGGTTTCATCACCATGAATTTCTATGGTGTTTTTACCCGCCCAACTTATTGGGTTTAAAGGATCATCATATAATTCAGAACCTTCAATATAAGGGATATACTCATCTAACAAATTAACCATTAGTCTTGCAATACGGGTTTTTGCTTGCCCGCGTAAACCCAATAACAAAATATTATGTCGACTTAAAATTGCAGTTTGCAAATCCGGCATTACGGTATCTTCAAAACCAATAATTCCTTCAAAACCTAAATTTTTATCTTTTAACCTAGCAATTAGGTTTTCCCTTAGTTCTTCTTTAATCGAACGACTTTTATATCCCGATTTTTTTAATTCTCCTAGTGTCTTTTGCATTCAGTTGTTAGTTGTTAGTTTGTTAGTTGGTTAGGCATTTTCAAATTGACAAATCTTCAAATTACCTTATCTAACAGTTTTCCTTCTGTTCTTAATATAATCTTCAAAAATGTATTCTCCTAA
>JBBRYE010000055.1:0-22454 GCA_038237895.1 Sphingobacteriales bacterium
ACTACTAATGTTTTTAATAAATCTTATTTGTTTAAAAATGGTTCTAGTTTTACTTATGATTTTTGGAAGAATATGAATACTACATTAAATAGTAAAGAAGAGTTATTGTTTTTGAGAGAATAATTTAAACTGTACAGATTTTAATATGTCGATTATCAGATCAAAACAGTGGACAAGAATACTTTTTATCATCATCCCTTATTTTCTTACAATAGGGATATTCCAATTAATTGCAGCTACCATTTTAAATTTAGATTACCGGACTTACGAAAATGAGTTTCATACATCTACACAAATTTGTGTTCTTAATTTTGCAGCCTGTTTAGGAACTTTTTTTATTGTTTATATTTTAATAAAATTTAGATATAAAGAAAACTTCAAAGAAATCGGATTTCAATATTTTTCATTGAAAGATATTTTTTTAGGTTTGATTTTAGGATTTATAATTATGTTGTTTGGGTTTTTGATTTTGATTTTCTTAAATCAAATTAAAATATCTCCTAATATTTTTAAAACTTCCGACTTATTGCTTTCATTTTTCTCTTTTGTATTTGTAGCCTTTTCTGAAGAGATTTTTATTAGAGGATACATTTTAGGAAATCTTTTAAAGTGTATGAATAAATATACGGCTTTAGGAATTTCGGCTGTAATATTTGCATTGATGCATGCTGCAAATCCCGATATGGATTTAATGTCCTATATCAATTTATTCCTAGCTGGTTTACTTTTAGGAGCAGCGTACTTACACACCAAGAATTTATGGTTTCCAATAGCCTTACACTTTAGTTGGAATTTTTTTCAAGGAACAATTTTCGGCTTTAATGTTAGCGGAAACAATGGATATTCATTAATTCATCAAGAGAGATTTGCAAACAATATAATTAATGGCGGACTATTTGGATTTGAGGGTTCTATAATTGCAATTATATTTCAAATAATATCCATTCCAATGATTTATTATTATTACAAAAAGAATAATGCCCCCAAAGATTTAATCCCTCAAACACTATAAAGCTTTACCATCTCATCAGTAACTTCTACACCTCTGCCGGTTTTTAAATCAATCATTACAAAATCAAACCAGCCATCTGTACTTGTTTTTTTCGTTTTTTTATTCGTGATTTCAAAAGTAACTCTACAGCCTCTTTTATTAATACTTTCAATTCCGGTTTCAACGATAAATGTATCGCCTAAACCTAAAGGACGTTTATAATCTATCATAACCGTTTTTACTACCCAACCGAAACCCATTTCTAAGAATTTTTCCATGCTCATGCAGTAAAAAAGTTCCATTTGCTCATAACGGGCGTTCAATACATAATCTAAATACTTACTGTTATGAACATGATAAAACATATCAATATCATCTGGTCTAACTTTATATTCTGTTTTAAATCTGCTATAGGTTGGGGTCATGGTTTTTTAAATACAATAGTGATTCCGCTTTTTAAATTTTTTGGGATAATGGCATTAAAGAAACGGTAAAATTTTGATAATGTAGATGGATATTCAAAATATTCATCAAAGATGATGCGTACAATTTTTAATCCATTTATCTCGCCTAAAGCAATCAATTCTTTTGCGGTATATTCCCTAAAATGACCTGGGTTTTCTAAATTTTCTCGTGGCATTTCAAAAGGATTGTTTCCAAAAAGTAAAGCCAATCTTTTTCTTAACGCAACTGCATTTGGCGTTTGGATAATCAATAGAGCATTTTTATTTAATAAATGACTTAAGTTTTTAAAAAGTATTTTTGGTGATGTATATAAATGCTCCATCACTTCAGCACAAATAATTAAATCGTATTTAGGCAAATCCTCGGCGTAAGCCTTAAAAAAATTGAGGTCTTGCTTAATCAGTTTTGTTTTTTTTAGGATATTAAAGTTTGGTAAATGGCCACCTTCGCTTTCTTTTGCATCAAAACCTAAAAGTGTTAATTTTTCTCCAAATTTTTGATACAATAGCTCACTTAAAAAAGAAGGGCCAATGTCTAAAACGGCGTCAAAATTTTTATTTTCTATAATTGATAAAATAGTTTCAAAGCGTTTAGCATGTATTTCTAAATAATCTTTTTTCTCTTGATTAAGCTCAAAATTATCGTAAAAATATGTTCTGATTTCCTTTTTTAGCATCAACGAGTTTGGTTTTTTTATCGATATAAAATTAAAAGAATGTTAGCTTTACAGCCCTAATATATGACGTATTTTTTCTTTTATTGGCTTTTAAAATTCACAGCTAAACTTTATTTTAAAAAAATAAGGATGTACGATTATGAAAACGTTAGCCCCAATAAGCCTTTAATTATTTGTGCAAACCATGGTAATTCTTTTATGGATGCCATTTTAATGGCAGTTATTTTTAAAAGAAATCTTCATTTTTTGGCCAGGGCCGATGTTTTTAATACGCCTTTTAAAAGATGGTTTTTAGGTAAAATTAACATGATGCCTGTTTACCGAATTAGAGATGGGAGAGAAGTACTCAAAAATAACGATGCTATTTTTGATAGGTGTCAACAAATTTTAGAGAATAATGGAGCAATTTTGATTTTCCCTGAAGGGAATTGTGTAGTAGAAAAACGTTTAAGAACTTTTAAAACTGGCTTTGTACAAAT
Source organism: Sphingobacteriales bacterium (assembly GCA_038237895.1). Classification (GTDB taxonomy): domain Bacteria; phylum Bacteroidota; class Bacteroidia; order Sphingobacteriales; family Sphingobacteriaceae; genus Pseudopedobacter. Next base: position 2,612 of record JBBRYE010000055.1, read on the forward strand.
GGCCTTTGCCAGTAAAATGCAAAATTTACAAGTATTACCGGTTACCATAAATTATAGCAATCCTTTAGCGTTTTATTCTGAGGTTTCTTTTCAATTTCAAAAACCAATTGATGTTATTTTAATAAAAGAAGAAACCCAAAACGATTATATTTCTTTTTCTAAATCATTATTATCTAAAACCATTATTGGAATATCTAACCAAATGTTAATTCTCCCTGAAATGGAAGATGCGTTTTATGAACAAGCTTTAGAAATTAATTTGAATAATTTAAATTTGGGTTTTGTAACCTCACAATTAAATATAATTGATAGATTAAATATTATTAGAGAACAAAATATTGAGCTGTATAGATATTTAAAACACAAAACTGATATTTATTTTGAGCAATTAAACGACTTAAATATTAATGATGAAGTTTTGCTAGAAAGCTCAAATATTAATTATTTATTATCAATTTTAGTAATTCCATTTTATTTTCTAATAAAAGCAATTCACTATTTACCAGCAACTTTGGTCAGTTTTATAATCAACACAAAGATAAAACAATTGCAGTTTAAAGGGGCTGTGAGGATGATTTTAGGAATGTTTGTTTATTTGATTTTTACCTCTATTTTCTTAATTATTGCTGTCCAATTTTTTGGATTGTTGAATTCGATAATTTTTATTCTTATTTTCTTTAATCCATACGTTTATAATAGACTAACGATAATGTTTAAAGTAGCTAGAAAAAGAGAGCTTTTACCTAAATTGCTAGGTTTAAGAAAAGAAATTACAAGTTTAATTAATCCTTAACCTTTGTTAAGCCCAATAATTTAACCATCCAATCTGGTAAATTTTTATCTCTATTCCTTTTTCTCATATTCAAATAAATACCCCATTTTTTTAAAATAGGCACTTTATGGGTTTCTACAAACTCTATTAAAGTGCCATCTGGATCTTCAATATATGAGAAATGTCCGGCAGCTTCTCCCATATCAAAACTATTTTGGCTATCAACAGTAAAACCAAATCCCGCAATTGCACATTCATCTTTTAATAAATTCATTCCAATCACATCAAAACAAACATGAATATAGCCACTATCTCCCCAAAATCTATTTTGATAAATTTTAACTCCTTTTTTGTCTGTTCTTTCTAAAAGTTCTATTTCTGTATTTCCAAAAAGCTTACTAAAGCCGCCAGATTTTTCTTTAGAATGTTTTAATAAAACCCTTCTAAAGCTAGTGTTGCCTTGGTTTAATAATTTTAGATCTTCAAAATTCTCGGTTTTATCATAAATGATAACATCATAATCTAAAATATCTTTATATAATTTTAAAGAAGCATCAATATCAGAAACACCAATAGTTATTCCAATCACTCCCCCTGTTAAGTCTGTATTTTCTAAAAACCAATTTTCACTTTCTACAATTTCAAATAAGTTTTGGTAAGGATCCATTAAATAAAAGTGGAGTTTGCCTTCAGGCGATTTAACCAATTCAGTTTTTAAGTCTAAACCCTCTGATTTAAAAAACTGATAAGTTTCAGAAACATTCTTTGCCTTTATTTTTACAATGTTTATTCCAAAATCTCCAATTTTAATTGGCTGAAGATTATCAACAGGCTTTCGATCTTTAAATTGCCAAAGTTCAAAACCACCACCGCCCTGCATATTCATCGCCAAAACGGCATAACGTTTATGAACCTTATTTCCAGTATATTGATACATTAAAGATGCTTCGGCAGTATCTTCAAATACAGGGACATTCATCCCAAAATATTTTCTATACCATTTCCATGATTCTTTAATATTTTTATAACCAATACCAACTTGCTGAATACCGCAGATTTTCTTATTCATATTAATATTTCAGCTCGTTTTTTTCGTGATTTAATGTTTTTCTATAAAACTTAATGATTTTATCATGATCTATTTTTGCATAAAACATCATAAAAGCAACAAAATTTGCATAATTGACTTTTAAGTAGCTGTTGTAATCGTATTTTCTAGCAGATACAATTACATCTTTCGGAATAATTTTGAAAAGATGTTTTTTCTTAGCCCGCATAATAATATCATAATCCTCCATCACTTTATGATTTTCGCAATAGCCATCTAATTCATCAAATAATTCTCGGGTAATAAATAAAGATTGGTCTCCGCCTCTGCACATCAGCCTATCAAACCGAGTGAAATAAGCATTGAGCTTTAATATCCTTTTATCAGAGTTAAACTTGAAACGGTAACAGCCAATTGAAAAACCATCTTTAATTGAAACTTTTATATCATCATAAAAAGATTTGGGTGGCAATGTATCGGCATGTACAAAATACAATACATTTCCCTTAGCTTTTGAAGCTGCAAAATTCATTTGCTTTGCCCTGCCTTTTTCTTTTGAATTTAAAAGTGTTGCCTCATGTTTCTCAACCTGCTTTTGAGTTCCATCTGTGCTTCCACCATCTACAACAATAATTTCCATATCATTATGGCTTATTTCTTGCAAATGGTTTAAAAGCTGAGTGATATTTTCACTTTCATTAAAAGTGGGAATGATGATACTTAAAAACATATATGATTAAGAAGATTTAATTTAAAGAAAATAATTATCAAAAATTAAACCGATTAAAATCTAAACTAATATAAATTACGTCTTTTAATAAAAATAAGATTTAAAATAAATACAGATCATGAAAATTAGAAAAATGAAAACTTTAGCATTAATTGCATTTATCTCAATCGTAGCTGCCAGCTGTGGCATAAAAAAACCTCAGCCCATAAACGATGATGTTAAAGCCACTATGTATAATGATTTATCGGCTAAACTATTAGAAAATTTAAAAGCCAATAAATCTGTAAAAGACATTCAGGATAAATTAGAAAATGCAACCGAAGAAGATTTGATAAAAGGTTTGCCAACTGATGATAATAAAAAGGCTTTTTGGATAAATGTTTACAACGGATACATTATTGCAATTTTGAAAAAAGATAAAAGTCAGTTTGATGATAGGAGTGCTTTTTTTGGTAAAAAACAAATTAAGATAGCTGGCGAGACTTTAAGTTTTGATGATATAGAAAATGGAATGATTCGTAAATCTCAATATAAATTTGGTTTAGGATATATACGCAAAGTATTACCTTCAGCTTTTGAGCGCCATTTAAGAGTTGATAATAGAGATTTTAGAATTCATTTTGCACTTAATTGTGGTGCTAAAAGTTGCCCGCCAGTTAGAGTTTATAAGCCAGAGGGTTTGTACAATCAATTAGAAAATGCTGCAAAAATCTATTTAACAGATCACACAAAATATAGCAAGGATAAAAACGAAGCAGAATCTAGTGTTTTGATGAGTTATTTTAGAGGAGATTTTGGCGGTAAAGGCGGACAAAAGAAAATTTTGAAAAGCTTTAAATTAATTCCAGAAGATAGTAATCCTACAATTACATACGGTAAGTACGATTGGAGTTTGGATATTGATAACTTCGCCAAATAAAAACGTTTGGTTAATTGATAATTAAATGTACTTTTGCAAACTTATTAATTAATTATATCACTTTAATATTATTCAAGAATGTATTTAAGTACAGAAAAGAAGAAAGAAATCTTCGCACAACACGGAGGAGTAGATACCAACACTGGTTCTGCAGAAGGTCAGGTAGCATTATTCACTTACAGAATTGCTCATTTAACTGGTCATTTAAAAAAAAATAGAAAAGATTTTGGTACTCAATTATCTTTACAAAAGTTAGTTGGTAAAAGAAGAGCTTTATTAGCTTACCTTTTCAAAGTCGATATCGAAAGATACAGAGCTATTATCAAAGCATTAGGATTAAGAGATATTATCAAATCTATTTAATCTCTGATTAAGAATAATTTAAAAGCCATTTCCTGATAAAGGAAATGGCTTTTTTTTAGATTAATATTTTGTTTTAGGTAACTCAATAATTCAAAATTGTTTTTAATAATTCATTCTGTTATATTTGATTATGACTACGCAAATCTTAGATAAAATAAAGTTACTACCTGTTTCAAAACAAAGGGAAGTAGAGGATTTTGTTAATTTTTTGGTCACAAAATATTTTACTCCTAAAAAATCATTAGAAATAAACCGCAGAAATCTTGCAGGAAGATTAAAAGGGCAAATAAATATTAGTGAAGATTTTAATGATACTCCCGAGGATTTTAAAACCTACCTTTAATGGGATATTTATTAGATACTCAAATAATGATTTGGGTTGAAATGGATATTTCAAAAATTTCGAAATCTACTCAAGATTTAATTTTTAATGAAAAGGAAATTTACTTTAGCTACGTTTCCGTATGGGAAATGGCAATCAAATTGAAAACAGAAAAGTTAATTTTAAATCAAACTCTTCATAAATTTATCAGTGATTTTAACAATGATTATGGTTTTTTAGCTCTACCAATTTCTGTAGAACATATTTATAAAACACAAGAATTAGACTTTTTTCATAGAGACCCTTTCGATAGATTATTGATTGCCCAATCGATAATAGAAAATCATCAAATTATAAGTTCTGATTCAGTTTTTGATGATTATATTGATAATAGAATCTGGTAAAAAAAAGATACCTATCAAATTATTGATAGGCATCTATAAAAAATTTTATTAAAATAAGATTTTTACCTAAACATCAATCTTAGCATATTTTGCATTTTTCTCAATAAACTCTCTACGAGGAGCAACTTCATCGCCCATTAACATAGAGAAAATATGATCAGATTCTGCTGCATTATCAATAGTAACTTGTTTAAGCGTTCTTGTTTCAGGGTTTAAAGTAGTTTCCCAAAGTTGCTCTGCATTCATCTCTCCCAAACCTTTATAACGTTGTATGTGTACGCTATCTTCTTTTCCAGCACCTTTTAAACGTTGCACTGCAATATCACGTTGTGTATCATTCCAGCAATATTCAAATTCTTTACCTTTTTTAACCTGATATAAAGGAGGAGCAGCAATGTAAACATTACCAAACTCAATTAAATCCTTCATATATCTAAAAAAGAAAGTCAGGATAAGGGTTGTAATGTGAGAACCATCAATATCCGCATCCGTCATGATGATGATTTTATGATACCTCAATTTATCAATATTTAGCTTCTTATCATCATCTACAGTTCCAATACTTACACCAAGAGCAGTAAATATATTTTTTATCTCGTCGTTCTCGTAGATTTTATGCTCCATCGCTTTTTCTACGTTTAATATTTTACCTTTTAAAGGCAAAATAGCTTGGAAATCACGATTACGACCTTGTTTTGCCGTTCCACCTGCAGAATCTCCCTCGACTAAGTATAACTCACAAGCATAAGGGTCTTTGTTAGCACAATCGGCAAGTTTTCCTGGCAAACCAGAACCTCCCATTACGTTTTTGCGCTGCACCATTTCCCTGGCTTTACGAGCAGCCGCTCTGGCTGTAGCTGCAAGAATTACCTTACCAACAATCAGCTTTGCTTCTCTGGGGTTTTCTTCTAAAAAGTTACCCAAAGCTTCACCAACTGCAATATCAACAGCACCGGTTACTTCATTGTTTCCTAATTTAGTTTTTGTTTGTCCTTCAAATTGTGGCTCTTGCACTTTTACAGAAATAACGGCCGTTAAACCTTCTCTAAAGTCATCTCCGGTAATCTCAATTTTCAAGTTTTTTAATAAACCAGATTTATCTGCGTAAGATTTTAAAGTACGTGTTAAACCACGTCTAAAGCCAGCAATATGGGTTCCACCTTCAACCGTGTTAATGTTGTTTACATAAGAATGTACATTTTCGCTGTAAGAATTATTATAAGTAAAAGCCAGCTCTACTGGAATTCCATTTTTTTCTCCCTCTATATAAATTGGTTCAGGGATTAAAGCAGTACGAGTATCATCAAGGTAACGTACAAACTCTCTTAAGCCGCCTTCGCTATAGAAAAATTCTGAAACAAAAGAACCATCTTCATTAGTTTCACGCTCATCCGTTAAGGTTAATTTAATTCCTTTATTTAAGAAAGCTAATTCTCTTAATCTTCCTGCTAAAGTATCAAACTTATATTCAGTAGTTTGTGTAAAAATACTATCATCTGGAGTAAAAGTTATAATTGTACCTGTATCAGTACAAGTTCCAACTTCTTTAACATCGTATTGTGGTTTACCGCAAGAATATTCTTGCATATAAATTTTACCATCTCTACTGTGAATTTCTGCACTTAAATGAATAGAAAGAGCATTTACACAACTTACACCCACACCATGTAAACCTCCAGAAACCTTGTAAGTATCTTTATCAAATTTACCACCGGCATGTAAAACGGTCATTACTACTTCTAATGCCGATCGTTTTTCTTTGGTATGCATACCAGTTGGTATACCACGACCGTTATCTACAACTTTTATAGAGTTATCTTTTTGAATAGTAACATATATATCTGTACAATAACCTGCTAAAGCCTCATCAATAGAGTTATCTACAACTTCATAAACTAAATGGTGTAAACCTTTAAAACCTGTATCGCCAATATACATGGCCGGGCGTTTACGTACCGCTTCTAAACCTTCTAAAACCTGGATATTATCCGCCGAATAATTTGATTTGTCTTCCTGTTCTTCGCTCATTTCTTAATTTAAGTCTTACCTGTAAAAATACGTTTTTAAAGGCATATACGGAAACTTGTGGAGAAAATTATGACTGTTTGGTTATGAGCTAGAGACATTTAAATTATTTGTTTTTTCTTTTAAAAATTAAAGTTTTAGAAGAAATTTATTTTGGCGTTTTAACACGCTATTCACTATATCTTTTTTTACCATTTGTTTTATGGCAAGAGCAAAAAAAGGATGCCGTTCCTATCGTTAACGCTCGCAATTAACAAAGACTTAAGTAAAAAAATCTCTTCTAGGTTAATTAATAATTTTAAAACATACCAGTATAGTAACCTTCTTATTTTTCTTTCGTACAAAACCACAACAATAAAATATTAAGCACAATAAAATTATTAAAATGAAAAAGTACTTTTACTTTCTATATGTATTAATTGCCCTCTTTATTACATCATGCAATACCGAGCAGTTACCCGCAGTTTCACCATTTTCTTCAGAAAAAGATTTAATAGAATTCAATTTCTTAAAGGTTAATAATCCTGTTTTAGATAAAGATTACAAAGCTTTTATAGATGGTGCAAACGTATCTATCGAAATGCCTAAAGGCATCAATTTAAAGGCATTAATTCCAACTTTTAAAATCTCAGACAAAGCAACTCTAAAAATTGGTGATGTTGCCTTAGAAAGCGATAAAACACCAATAGATTTAACTCAAACGGTTACTATAAGTGTAGTTGCACAAAATTTTAAAGAGATAAAAAAATACTTTCCTAGCGTTTTACTAATTGGCATTACACCTAATTCAAAAATTAATGCAACAACTTCCTATCAAAATTATGTTGCTAATAAACTTTATATTGATTTATCTGAAGTAATGCCTACTACATTTTTCAAAGGTAATTATACTAAAGATGCTTATATAGGAAGAGCTTACGCAGATTTTGACAAAGATGGCGATATTGATGTGATTGCAGCAAACGCAAATCCGTATGGAGTTAATGGTGTAGATGTAGAGTATTTTAAAAACAATACTTTTTCATTTGATAAAGATCAAAGTGTTTTTACTGGTGGCGCACCAAAAATGCTAAACGCTAAAAAAATAATCGTTGCAGATTTAAATAACGATGGCTGGTTAGATGTAATTATCTCAGGGACTGGTTTTGATAGGAGTCCTTTTGCAGGCGAAACAGTTAAAATTTTAATGAATAAAAATGGAAAGTTTGAGACAAAAGATTTAGGCATAAAAGCAGAATATTATGGTTCTGTAACTGCTGGAGATATTGATAATGATGGAGATATAGATTTATTTGTGACTTCCAACCAATCAACAAGTAAATTTTTACTTAACGACGGAAACGGTAACTTTAGTTACGATAAAGATATTTATCCAAATTCATTTTATAACGTAAGGTATTTTGTATCGGAATTATATGATATTAATGGAGATGGCTATTTAGATTTAATAACTGCCGGTAACGAGCAATTAGATGCTAAGAGTATGGTTTTATTTGGCAACGCAAGCGGGAATTACATCACAAGTAGAATGGCAAACTTACCAAAGGTTGATGGTTTTGGTGTGGTGGTAGATGTTGACTTTATAGACTATGATAAAGACGGTAAAATGGATTTATTAGTAACCCGTACCGGAGATGGAAGTAGTACACAAGGATATTATAAAGGTTATTATTTACAACTTTTGAAAAATAATGGAACTTCTTTTGAAGATGTGACTAAAAATATTTTAATAGGAAATAGTGATAGTGCTGCGACTTATATCAATTGGATAAGAGTTCAAGATGTAGATGGAGATGGAGATTTAGACATCACTACTGATGATAAATCTTATAGATTAGAATGGATTAATAACGGAGGAATTTTTACAAAGAAATAGTTAATTGTTGGTTATAGTGATAAGCAGGTAAGATTTTTCTTACCTGCTTTTTTTGTTTTAACTTTTTATTAAAACAGGCATAAGTCTATAATTAGATTGTTTTTTATCTTTAAGCGTTGCGGTCTTAGATCTATCTTCCTAAAGAGAATTAATTTGTTAATTTTAAACATGCAAAACAAGGCAATTGATTTAGAAGATTTGGTAAGCTTTGGCAATTTGGAGCTGTTGGCACAGCAAATTGTTGAAGGTTTTATCACTGGTTTGCATAAAAGTCCTTTCCATGGTTTTTCTGTGGAATTTGCAGAACATCGTTTATATAACGAAGGTGATTCTATTAAAAATATCGACTGGAAACTATTTGCCAGAACCGACAAATTATTTGTTAAACGATTTGAAGAAGAAACCAATTTAAGATGTCAAATTTTAATTGATCATTCTGCATCAATGTTATATCCAGAAAAAGGATTAAACAAATTTCAGTTTTCTTGTTTATCAGCAGCGGCAATTATTAATCTTTTAAAAAAGCAAAGAGATGCTTTTGGAGTGAGCCTTTTTGCTGAGGAAATAGAATTTCATACGCCTACAAAATCAACAACGGTACACCAAAAGTATATTTTGAATGAGCTAAATAATATTTTGGAGATAAAGACGGAGACCAATAAAAAAACAGAAATTGTTAAAAATTTACATTTAATAGCCGAGCAAATTCATAAACGTTCTTTAGTGGTACTTTTTTCAGATTTATTCCAAAATACGCTTGATGGAGATGGTTTGGAGGAAATATTTGAGGCTATTCAGCATTTAAAATATCTTAAAAACGAAGTTATCATTTTTAACATTCATGATAAAAAACATGAGTTAGATTTTGATTTTGAAAATCGCCCTTATCATTTTATCGATTTAGAAACCAACGAACAAATAAAGTTGAATCCAAATCAATTTAAAGAAATGTACACTACTAAAATGAACGGATTTAAAAAGGAGATAGCTTTAAAGTGTGCCCAATTTAAAATTGATTTGATTGACGCTAATTTAGAAGATGGATTTTATCCTGTATTAAATGCTTGGTTAATTAAAAGAAATGGAATGAGTTAATTATCTAAAATTTAAACTTTTTGTAAACTTTCCGATGGTTAAACCTTGTATCAAAATAGAAAAAGCAACTACAAAATAGGTAACGGAAACCCAAAGATCTTTGTCTAAATCTGGAGTTAACGATAAAGCTAAAGCTATAGAAATTCCGCCACGTAAACCTCCCCAGGTTAAAACCATTACCGTTTTGTGTTCAAATTTATCGGTAAACCTAATTAATAAAGAAGGGATTAAAACAGAAATATATCTTATTAATAAAATAATAAATATCATCGCAATTCCCACCCACATAAAGATTTGAATATCCTCTATAATCAACAATTCTAAACCTATCAAAACAAAAAGTAAGGCGTTTAAAATATCATCAATCAATTCCCAAAACTTAGAGATATATTCAGTTGTTTCATCAGACATGGCAAACTTCTTACCGTGGTTTCCAACCAAAATCCCCGCTACAACCATTGCTAAAGGACCAGAAACATGGATCAGATTAGCTAAAGTATAACCACCCATCACAATTGCCAAAGTAATCATTACCTCAACTTTGTAATTATCAATGCTGCGCATTAACCTAAAACCAATATACCCAACGGTAAAACCTAATAGCATCCCACCAACTGCTTCTCTTAAAAAAAGCTTTCCAATTTCTAAAAAAGTAGGTATTTCTGGCGAACGGGCAGCTTCCCAAATTGTTATAAAAACCACCACTGCAACGCCATCATTAAAAAGAGATTCTCCTGCTATTTTTGTTTCTAAAGATTTAGGAACTGTAGTTTCTTTTAATATTCCTAAAACAGCAATAGGATCGGTAGGAGAGATTAAAGAGCCAAATAGTAAGCAATTAACATAAGAAATATTAAAGCCAAAAAAAGGCAAAATGTAAAAGGCTATAGTACCCACTAAAAAGGTAGAAAGCACAACGCTTACAGTACTAAAAACCATTACAGGTACTTTTTGCTTTTTTAAATCATCTATATTTATGTGTATAGCTCCCGCAAAAAGCATAAAACTTAGCATAGACCCAAGTACAAGTTCAGAAAAATCAAAACTCTTTATGAATACAGTAACATCGCTTAATGCAGAATGAAAAAACCTACCTGTAATAACTAATAAAATAGAGCTTACCAAAGCGATAAGCATTAAACCTATAGAAGCTGGGAGTTTTAAATATCTAAAATTACAATATGCAAATAGAGCTGATAAAACGATAAGAATAGAAAAGGTGTGGTATAAACTCATTTGCTCTAAAAAGATGTAATGTTATTAATCGAATGTGGTATCGTTTTTTTTGCCTTATAAATGTCAAGGACTAGAAATAAGAATAATCTTAATGTAAATAATAACAAATATCGTGAAATTTACTAATGCTTTTTATAAAGAAATTATTTCAATAAAAAAGCACCTACCCAAACAGGCAGATGCTTACTTTATAAAATTAAGGTTAATACTATTTACAATTTAGTGTTAAATTATAAGCTGCATTACTACTGTTTGTGCTTCCGCCATTTTGTTTATATGAACTGGTTTCTAATGCTTTTTTAGGTTTTCCGTTTGTATCATATTCATAAGTATATAAAGTTTGGTCTGAATAATTGTTAGTGGTTCCGTTATAAATATCTATTGAGGAAGAGTTGTTGCTTTTAATTAAATGTTTAGATTGCTTGCCGTACAGAAAGCTATAAAAATCATATTCCCCAATTTGATTACCTAAATTTATAATATTTTCTTTATCAGTATAATATTCAAATTTAGTAGAGCGAGTATATGAGTTAACTCCATTTTTTTCTGAGCTAGATACTTCTGATAAGTCACCATTATTATAACTAAAATTATCTGTAGAGGTACTTGTATTAGAAGGATTTTTAGGATCATTAGAAGTTTTTTTAAATAATCCATTTACTTTAATCAAATAACCATTAGCATCATATTCATAGGTATAAGTATCATCATAAGTTATAGTAAAGTTGTTATTAGTGGAGCTTTCAGTATAAGTTTCTTTAACAATACGTCCGTTTAATGTTTCATAACCTTGTTGTCCATCGGCAATACCGTTTCCTTTAAATCGCTTTTCAGTGATGGTGTTTGTTCCATAATCAAAAGTTTGATACCTATTCAAAACCTTATCCTTAAATTCTTCAATTTTTACAACTTTATTTTCGGTATTGTAAGTGTAAACAATTAATTCTCCTTGATTATCATCAATAGTTTTTATAAAGCAACCTGTCAATGGTATGTCAGGGACATTATTTGCTGGATTCTCATCTTTTTTACAACCGGTCACAACTGTTAATGCTAAAAAGGCAATAAGTAATATTTTTTTCATAATTATTAAATTTAGTAAGACCAAAAGTACTCGTACAGGATTTGAGATAAAATACCCTTTTTCTGGTATTTTAAAAAATACCCATTATTAGGTATGATTTGATTTCTTTTTTACTGATTTTAGCAGAACCTAAGTCCTTAATATGATTGATTTTGAAATCGAAATTAAAAAGAAGATTGAGGAAGTGGCAGATCATGCACACCTATCTCCTTGTGTCAATATTGTACATCTTATTAAGGATGCCTCAGTGGTTTGGATGTGTAATAAAGGACTTTCTCAGCTAAATATCTCTTTAAATGAACTGACAAAAATGAGCGCAGAAACTTATTATAGTCGCTTTTTTAATATTGATGATGCAAATGATATCAACCCAAAAATTTTAGGTTTATTAGAGCGAAACAATGATGATGAAACTGTTTCTTTTTTTCAACAAGTAAGGGTAAACCACCATACCAAGTGGACTTGGCATATCAGTAGTACAAAAATTTTATATAGGGATAAAAGCAACGTTCCAATATTAATAATAACGCAGTCAATGCCTATTGACGGTATGCATATTTTTGCGCAAAAAGCAGCAAGAATATTAGAAGAGAATAATTTCTTAAGAGAAAATTATCACTTATTTACTAAATTAACTAACAGAGAAAAGGAAATCTTAAAACATTTAGCAAAAGGAGAAAGTTCTATAGATTGTGGTAAAAGTTTGTTTATTTCGCCACAAACTGTTGATACGCATCGTAAGAATATTCGAAAAAAATTAAGAACTAACTCTTTTCAAGAATTATCAAAATACGCAAGGTCTTTCGATCTGATCTAAATAACCAAGATATATTTTTTGTTAAATTTGTTGGATGGAAAATCCTAAAAACTCACAACAAAATAATCCTCTGCATGGTATAAAATTAGAAACCATTTTAACAGATTTGGTGGCCTATGTGGGTTGGGAGAAAATGGGAAACCAAATTCCTATAAATTGCTTTTTAAAAAATCCAACTATAAAATCTAGCCTCACTTTTTTAAGAAAAACACCCTGGGCTAGGGCTAAAGTAGAATATCTTTATCTTTATAATATTTTGCGGATAGAGAAATTTAAGAATTTGGATGAAAGTAAATAAATGCGTTTACCGAAGCAAAATTCATTCTAATTTTCAATAGTAATATTTTCACAAATGCTAAAAAACGTTAATATTCTGATATTCCTTTTTAATGATGCTTATTTTAAGCACCTAATTGTTAATTTCGCAAATTAAGATTTGTTTATGGAAGAATTTGAAGACAGCCGAGCAGCTAGAAAAACCAAAACCATTTATATTTCTACTGTGATAAGCATTTCTTTGGTGCTTTTAATGGTGGGTTTATTAGGTTTAATTTTAGTTCATGGGCGTAAATTGTCTAATTACGTAAAAGAAAATATTGTTTTAAACGTAATCATTAACGAAGGAACAAAAGAGGTTGAGGTACTACAATTGCAAAAGCAAATTGAAGCAAATAACTATGTAAAAAGCACTCAATATATAAGTAAAGAATTAGCTGCTAGAAATCTAACACAGGATTTAGGTGAGGATTTCATCAAATTTTTAGGATATAATCCACTACTTTCTTCAATTGATGTTTATATGAAAGCAGATTTTGCCAACAATCAAAGCATTGATATTTTAAGCAAACAACTGCAAAAAAACCCGATGATTAACGAGGTACGTTATCAAAAATCGTTGGTTGATATGATCAATCAAAACATAAGAACCATTTCTTTGGTGATTTTGGGTTTTGGCGGTGTATTATTAATTATTGCGGTTGCTTTAATTAACAATACCATTCGCTTAGCCATTTATTCTCAAAGATTCATCATAAAAAGTATGCAATTGGTGGGTGCAACTCGTGGTTTTATCAGAAAGCCGTTTATAAATTATGGCATTTTACATGGCTTTATAGCCGGTTTAATAGCAATTATATTATTGGTATTAACGTTGTACTTCGCTCAAAAAGAAATCCCAGAATTGGTGATATTAACCGACTTCACAGAATTTGGGATTGTATTTTTAGGAGTAATTGGCGTTGGGATTTTGATATCGGGAATAAGCACCTATTTTGCAGTAACTAAATATTTAGGATTAAAAACACAAGACTTATATAGATAACTATGGCTCAGAAACCAGTTAAAAATGTAGAAAGCGGAACAGTGCATTTCGTTTTTGGAAAACAAAATTATCAGCTTTTAATTGCAAGTATTGTTGTTGTAATTATTGGCTTTTTATTAATGAGCGGCACAACAGATATTTACAGTTTCAGGAAAATTGTTTTGGCTCCAATTGTTGTTATTGGAGGTTTCATTTTAGGATTTTTCGCAATTTTTAGAAAGTCGCCAGATAAAATATGAATATTTTTGAAGTAATTGTATTGGCCATTATTGAAGGTCTTACAGAGTTTTTGCCAGTATCTTCAACAGGCCATATGATTATTGCTTCTTCTTTAATGGGCATCCAATCAGATGATTTTGTAAAACTATTTACAGTTGCCATACAGTTAGGAACTATACTTTCTGTAGTAGTATTATATTGGAAACGCTTTTTTAGAAGTTTCGATTTTTATTTTAAACTTTTAGCCGCTTTTATTCCAGCTGTAATTTTTGGGTTATTATTTAGCAAAAAAATTGATGAATTATTAGAAAGCCCATTAACAGTTGCCATTTCTTTAGTTGTTGGCGGGGTAATTTTAATTTTTGTTGATAATTGGTTTAAGAATGCAACAGTAGACGATGCTGATCAAATTTCTTATCCAACAGCAATTAAAATTGGTATTTTTCAATGCTTGGCAATGATTCCTGGCGTTTCACGTTCTGGAGCTTCTATTGTTGGTGGTATGACACAGAAATTAACCAGAAAAGCTGCAGCAGAATTTTCGTTCTTTTTGGCTGTACCAACCATGTTTGCTGCAACAGCAAAAAAACTTTATGATTTTTATAAAGATGGGCACACCATCAATTCTCAGCAATTAAATTTATTATTAATTGGTAATGTAATTGGTTTTGTAGTTGCTTTAATTGCTATTAAAAGCTTCATAGGTTATTTAACAAAAAATGGTTTTAGAGCATTCGGAATTTACCGTGTTATAGTTGGTACCATTATTATAGTTTTGCTTTTAAGCGGACATTCTTTAAAAATTATTTAATGAGTGAAAACGAGAAGCGATTCCCGAAATTCAATTTTATAGAAGGCGAAGTTCTTTTACTTAATAAACCTTATTCATGGACATCTTTTGATGTTGTAGGCAAACTCCGCAATTCTTTTAAACCCTTAAAATTAAAAGTTGGTCACGCTGGTACTTTAGACCCTTTGGCAACCGGTTTATTGATTATTTGTACTGGTAAACTCACCAAACAAATAGATACTTACCAAGCAGAGGAAAAGGAATATACCGGAACTTTTACCCTAGGGGCTACCACTCCATCTTATGATTTAGAAACAGAAGTTGATCAAACGTTTGATATTTCTAACATCACAGAGACACAAATTTTAGATAATTGCAAACATTTTATTGGCGAATTAGATCAATTTCCTCCAGCCCATTCTGCAATAAAAGTAGGTGGAGAGCGCTTATATTTAAAAGCCAGAAGGGGAGAAGAAGTAGAGTTAAAATCAAGAAAAGTAACCATTATAGAATTTGAGATTACTAAAATTGAATTACCAGAAATTGATTTTAGGGTAGTTTGCACCAAAGGAACTTATATCCGTTCTTTAGCTAAAGATTTTGGAGAGAAACTAAATAATGGCGCTCACCTTTCTAAATTGAAAAGAACACGCAGCGGAAACTTTAAGATAGAAGATGCGTTTGAAATTATGGAATTAGTAAATCATATCAGAGAGATTAAGACTGAAGAAGATTTTAAGTAGGGGTTTTAAAAGTTTAAAGTTAAAAGTTGCTCGTCATGTCGACGAAGGAGACATCTCACAAATAGTTATTAATGCTACAAGCATCCCTTGCTAATGTGACTTCTCGTTCCTCGAAGTGACCGAACGAAAAAAAATATAATCTAACATCAAAAAATGCGCATCTACCATCATATCAATGATTTTAAAAAGTTAGAAAATGCTGTGGTTACCATCGGCACTTTTGACGGCGTACATTTGGGGCATCAAAAAATTATTAAAAAGCTAGTACAAGAGGCTAAAGAAATTGGAGGTGAATCTGTTATCCTAACTTTTTTCCCTCATCCTCGGATGATTTTAAATCCAGAGGATCATCAGGTAAAAATGATCAATACCATGGCAGAAAAAGCAAAGTTGCTACAAGATTTTGGGGTTGATCATCTAATCATTACTCCATTTACCAGAGATTTTTCTAATCAAAGTCCGCAAGATTATATTAAAGATATTTTGATTGGGCAAATAGGAATGAAATCTATTGTAATAGGTTATGATCATCGTTTTGGGAAAGACAGAAAAGGTAGTTTTGCAGAGCTTGAAGATTTTAGCAATGTTTATAATTATCAAATAAACGAGATACCAGAGGAAGATATTAAAAATTTAGCCGTTTCATCAACAAGAATAAGAAAATCT
The DNA here is from genome assembly GCA_038237895.1 of Sphingobacteriales bacterium. Taxonomy (GTDB): domain Bacteria; phylum Bacteroidota; class Bacteroidia; order Sphingobacteriales; family Sphingobacteriaceae; genus Pseudopedobacter. The sequence continues at coordinate 19,042 of JBBRYE010000055.1, forward strand.
TTAGCCAAAGGCGATGTTGATGATGCCAATGAATTAATGGGCCATCCTTTTGTTTTATGCGGAAAAGTTATCAAAGGCGATCAAATTGGCAGGACTTTAGGTTATCCAACTGCAAATTTATTTGTAGAAGAAAACTACAAACTTATTCCTTCTGATGGGATTTACGCTGTTACGGTAGAAATTCAAGAGAATAAAAATAAGAATCAAGAATTGCATAATCCTTATCAACCTGTAAATTCTAAACTTCAAAATTCTAGCATCTCACATCTCAGCTCTAAAATATACCAAGGCATGGCTTATATTGGCCATAGGCCAACCATAAACGGATTGAGCCAAAATATTGAAGTGAATATATTTGATTTTTCTGAAGACATCTATCATCAAAATATCAAAATGGAGTTTTTGCATTTTATCCGTCATGATGTAAAATTTGAAGGATTAGCAAAACTAACCGAACAATTAGGAAAAGACAAAAAAGCTACTTTATCTTATTTTGAAGTTTAGCTTTATTGCTTATTAAACGCACTTTCATAAAGATCAATCCATTCTGTTGGTGTCATCTTTGTTATCAATTCTGCTATAAGTTGATAAGGGATTTCACTGATTTTTTTAAACCTGATGCAACTTTTCCCCATATCTAATTTTGATGCAGAAAATTTAGGGTACTCATTTATAAACCAGTCATATAAATTTTTATCCGCATAAATACCCATGTGATAAACAGCAATGAAATTCTTTTGGGAAGCAATACTTAAAAATGGTAAAGGTAATTTAGGATTACAATGGTAACCTTTTGGATAAATAGAATGTGGCACACCGTATCCAATCATGCCGTAACTGATGGATTCCTTAAATCCTTTAGGTAAATTTTCAAGGATTACTTTTCTCAGTTTTTTGAAGGCTTCTTTTCTCTCTTCGGGTAAGTTTTCTATGTAAATATCTGGGCTTAAAGATTCTAATTCCATTTTTTTATTTTAAGGTTCTAAAATATTTTAGGTTAGGCTATTTATTTTCTAGTCTTTAGTTTTATTTAAATCTAATTCCATAAACAACATATAGTTTTTAAATTCTGCCGGAATTTCCGTTTCAGGATAAGCTTCAATTTCGTAAAAACCCAAACTTCTATACAGTGAGTGAGCTGCTTCCATAAATTTCGGACTGTCAAGCCTAACTTTTTTGTAACCAACTTTTTTTGCTTCAATTAAAAGACCTTCAAGTATAGCTCTTCCTGCTCCAATTCTTCTAATTGTTGGGTCAACAAACATGCGTTTTATTTCGCCAATTTCTTGGCTGATGCTTTTTAAACTTCCAAGTCCGCAAATTTTGTTTTGACAAATTGCAACAATTAGTTGCCCATGTGGGGGCTGAAATTTACTAATTTGTTCAATATCCTGTTCAACTGTTTCTTTAGGATTGTGAGGATGAACACCATGTAGTTCTTGCATTTTGTTATTCCCCCAAACTAAATAGTCAAACCATAATTTTTTAACGGCTGCTAAATCGTTAGGAATTTGTACAGTTCTTGTGACTACCTTTTCTGTTTTGTTCATTATTTAAAAATGTTTGAGTTATATTATTGATAATAAAGTATAAGATAGGTTTTTCATTCATAAATTGCTTTACTTATTAAGTTGTACCAATTAGCTTTAAGTACCTCATTATTTAATGTTTTAACTACGATTTGTTTAGCTTGCTTCGCCTTTTCTTTGTAAAAAGGATAGTTATTTTGCACTTCCAATAAAGCGTTTGCAACTGTTTCTGAATTCAAATCCTTAATAATTATTATTTCGTTTGATAGAAAATCTTTAGCATAACCATTATTAGATGTAATCACAGGTATTTCTGCTAATGAAGCTTCAACCGTTGGAAGCCCGAATGATTCATATTCGCTAATTAGAATTAACGCTAAAGTTTTTTCAAATAGTTCTTTAATTTTATTATCATTTGCAGAATCTATAAAACGTACTGGAATATTTTTAGAAGTCATTTCTTCAATTTTCGATAGCACTTTAACTGCATAGTTGTTATATCCTTTGTCTCCTGCTATTACCAATTCAATAGGGTTATTTGCCTTTTTATAGTATATTTCATAAGCCTCCAAAAGCAACAAAATATTTTTCCTTTTTTCTAGCTTAGCTAAACACAAGAAAATATCTTGTGTTTTAGATTCAACGTTTTCGAAAAAATGATGATACCCATTAGAAATTACTGTAGAATTTGTTTTTTTCTTAAAAACCTTTTCAAAATCTTTTTTTACATCATCAGTAATAAAAACAATGGAATGTGAAAAAAATGAAAAAATACTCAGTTGCGACCATATCACATCCAGGACATCGTTTTTTAATTCCTTTTCTTGCTTGTATTTTATTAATCCCTCATTTGTCATTAACGCTTCCGCATTTTTATCCGTTAACCAATTGTTAATCACCTTAAAGTAATTACCTTCTTTTAAATCAAGACGAATATTAACATCATCAATAGTTGGAAGGGCTTTCTCGCTTTTTAAGTACCAAAAATCATGTAATATGGTAATGGTTTTGGTTGTAATAAACGGGGAAATATTAAATTGTGGGTTTAAATATAAATCAAAGTTGTATTTAAGAATTAACTGTGGTGTTTCGTGAACTTCTTCGATGGAAAGAGGTTTAGCTTTGGTCACAATACATCTGCTTTCATTTAAATTATACTGAATGATGTTTTCTTCGGAAGTGAAATAGTAAAATTCAATTGAGTCAAAATCGGTTAAATTGTTTACAATCCATTGAGTAACCCTACCAATACCACTATTAAGTTTTCTTCTTACATCAATTAGAACTTTTTTTTTCATCGATGATGCTGGGTTTTTATAGATATAGATAACGTTTTGCAAGTTTGTACTGAAATGGCATTGCTTGCAGAACCATTTTCGTTCGCACAGACCAAAGTTAATAACCAAAAACCTGAGTTGAACTATCGTCTGTCATTTTTGCGCAAATTTGCTGTTATGCGCTGGGCTTTATATTCATTTCAAGATTCCGTTTTCTAAAGTAATCCACTATTTCCTTTTTGGTCATTTTGGATAATTTTTCACTCAACTTGTTCCTTTGTTGTCGCATGAAATCTACTGCGTCAAATTCTTTATCAATTGTCTTCATATTTTCTAAATTCTCTTGGTGAACGTATTTCTAACTGCTTGTAGCCATTTTTAATATTGATGGAATTATAGCCCCGAATTCTTTCGACATTGACTATGTGTTTGAAGTTCCAACTTATGAGAAAGTCTGCTTTATTGATTGTCGCTAAAGCAATATGTAAGCAGTCGGGAAAACTAGTTTGTCCAACAACTTTTTCGGTGATATATTCTGTCGCCAAATCAACAGCTTCGTCATTGGTTTCTAAAAATTCTGTGTTTTCAGCTTTGAGTTCTTTAACTA
>JBBRYE010000056.1:0-22084 GCA_038237895.1 Sphingobacteriales bacterium
AAAAATGATAATAAATTTTGTTGTATTTTATTATTTATAGATTTTAGCGATATAAAATAAGTAGTATTTATATTTCTTCATTATTAATCAAATTAAAGTAAGAATTACACAATTTCTATTATATTAATTTAACAACAACCTAAAACACTTAAAAATGAAAAAAAAATTATTAACTATTGCCTCAGCTATAGCTTTTGCACTTACAGCAAATGCACAAACTGATAGTACTTCTACACCCTTACAAATTTCGGGGTCAGTTGATGCATATTATAAATATGATTTTGCTAAAGTACCTAACATAGGAACTAGCTTTGCGTCAGATCAAAACTCAGCATCATTAGGAATGATTGATGTTGCTTTAAAGAAAATAACTGGCAAAGCATCATTTGTAGGTGAAGTTTCTTTTGGGCCAAGAGGAGAAGGACAATCAATTCCTAACGCTGGTTCTGGCGGTCAATCTTTTCATATCCAAAATTTATATGCTAATTATGCTTTCTCAGATAAATTTAGCATGACAGCTGGATATATGGGAACATTTGTAGGATATGAAGTAATTTCTCCTGTAGGAAACTATAACTACTCTACATCATATTTATTTACTAATGGTCCTTTCCAAAACGCAGGTATTAAAGCAACTTATGCTTTCTCTCCAAAAGTAAGTTTAATGGCGGGTTTATTTAATGGTTGGAATTCTTATACAGCCTCAAATGGTGTTTCAAACTTTGGAGCACAGTTAATGGTTGCGCCAGTAGAAGGATGGTCTGCTTATTTAAATTTATTAACAGGTGAAGATGCCTACGGAGGTTACGGAACAGTTTTAGATTTAACCACGGGTTACCAAGTTACCGAAAAATTTAAAGTAGGATTAAACTTAGCTGATTTTAGTAAATCAATAAGTAAGGATGGCGGATATTCTGGAGGGGCTTTATATCTTCAAGAAGGAATTACCTCTGGTTTTAGCTTAGGATTAAGAGGAGAATATTTTAAATCTAAAAGCGGTGCTACTGGTTTAACTTTATCAGGAGTAATACCTGGCGAATCTGTAACAGCATTTACATTATCAGGTAATTTGAAGGCAGGTGGATTAACTTTTATTCCAGAAGTAAGATTGGATAATGGATCTGTAACTCAGTTTTTAAAAGAAAATGGAACCGCAACTAAATCTGCTTCTCAATTTTCTTTAGCTGTTGTTTATGCTTTCTAAATAAAATTATATATTCTTTTAAAAACCATTCCAGTTATTGGAATGGTTTTTTTTTAAAATTTATTGTAATAATAAATCGAACAAAAAAAGCCCAAATCTTAGGTTTGAGCTTTTAAATATGATATATTTTATCTTATCCTAAATAAGATTTTAATATTTTACTTCTTGAAGTATGACGAAGCCTTTGTAAGGCTTTATCTTTAATTTGTCTTACTCTTTCTCTTGTTAAGTTAAACTTCTCTCCAATTTCCTCTAATGAAAGGGGATGATTAGTACTTAAACCAAAGAAAAGAACTATAATTTCTCTTTCTCTTTCTGTTAGGGTAGATAAAGAACGTTTAATTTCTTCTGATAAAGATTCATCAATTAAATTACTATCTGTATTTGGATTATCGTTTTCTAAAACATCTAACAAAGTATTTTCTTCACCTTGTACAAATGGAGCATCCATAGAAACATGTCGGCCAGAGTTGCTTAGCGTGTCAGAAATTTTATCAACCGTTGTTTCTAAAGTTTCTGCTAATTCTTCTGGTGATGGCTCTCTTTCAAATTCTTGTTCTAATCTAGAAAATGCTTTACTTATTTTACTTAATGAACCAACTTGGTTTAAAGGCAAACGTACAATTCGGGATTGTTCTGCAATTGCTTGTAATATAGACTGGCGAATCCACCAAACAGCATAAGAAATAAACTTAAAACCTTTAGTTTCATCAAATCTTTTTGCAGCTTTAATTAAACCAAGGTTTCCTTCGTTAATTAAATCTCCTAATGTAAGACCTTGATTTTGATATTGTTTAGCAACAGAAACTACAAAACGTAAATTAGTTTTTGTTAAACGTTCTAAAGCAGCTTGATCACCTTCACGTATTTTTTGTGCTAGAATTACTTCTTCTTCGGCGGTTATCAGATCAACTTTACCAATTTCGTGAAGATATTTATCTAAAGATTGTGATTCACGGTTGGTAATGGATTGCGTAATCTTGAGTTGTCTCATTTATATATATTAATATTCTGGATACTATTTAAAGCAAAAGTCTGCAAAGCTAAGAAACTTTACGTCATTTAACGTTAATTCTATGAAAATGTTGGGGTTTTTATACAAAAATTATTTCATAAATTCTATTAACATACCTCAAAAATCAAGCCATTGAAATTTTGTCAGTACGTTTCTATTGTAATTAATGTGGTATATAATTTACTATTGTTTGAACAATAAATGTTGATAAACCAAAAGCGATTGAATAGTAAATAGCAAGACGAAACATTTTCCATAATGTTTCTCTTCCTGATCTTTTATAAACTAATTTTAAACTTTTGAAAATATACCAAACTAACACTCCAAAAACCACTATTTTTATTAAGGAATCAATAATGCTAGGAAGTAAAAAGACCAAATGATCGCTTATTAAGAGTACTATAAACGCAAAAGATTGAAAATGCAGAGTATATATAATATGCTCTAAATATAATTTACCGTTTTTTCTAAAAGTTCGCATCAGAAAGAAAGCAAAAATCGGGGTAAGTAAAAAGAAAACCTTAGAGCCATATTTCCTCATCACATCTGATGATGAAAGTTCATCATTTTCTGGTTCATAAGCGTCAATTTTTAGCTTTGAAATATATATTCTGTTTATTTTCTCTAAATATGATTTTAGCTCTTTATTGTTCCTATTATTGTTGCTAATTTTCTTTAAGCTATCAATTGCTGCTGATTGTCTTTGCTTACTTAATTTAGAAAAGCTTATTAAATCGGCTTTTTCTAATGTTTTAGTAATTAATGGTTTAGTAAATTTTGGCAAACTATCAAAAGCTTTTTCATACTCAAAAGGGATATAAGCCCCTTCTTTTTTTTTAGCATCTAATGTAAAAAATTCATCATTCTTTTTATTTTTTAATAATGGCGTAACCAAAAAATAAACAATAGAGATGAATATAAACATGCTAACAGGTTGTAAAAACCTGGTCCTTTTTCCCTCAAAATAAGCTACTGTTAAAAACCCAGGTTTTGTGATTAAAGGCTTTAGCGTATTAAAAAATTTAGAATCGAAATGAAAATAGTGACCGATACTATGTCCTAAGAAATGCCAGAAAGATTCATTTAAATCTAGATTTTCTTGTCCGCAATGTGAACAGAATTTATCAGTTACTTCTGCACCGCAATTTAAACAGTCTTTATCTTCTCTATGCTGATGTTTCATTATTAAATTTAGTGAGCAATATCGCTCGCTATTTCTTCTTTTACATGTTTATACTTGAAAACCAAAGGAAAAACAATAGCAAGTAAAAGGGCATAAGCTGCAAATGTTAGCCAAATATCTGTCCAGTTTCTTACATCGCCAACAGTAAAATAATCTACTACTAAACCGCTTAGCCAACCTCCTAAATAAGCACCCACACCATTTGTCATTACCATAAATAAACCTTGAGCACTCGCTCTAATTTTTGGCTCCGCCTCACGTTCTACAAATAAGGAGCCTGATATATTAAAGAAATCGAAAGCCATACCATATATAATCATTGATGAAACTAGCAACCATAATCCTTGTCCTGGATCTCCGACGGCAAATAGGCCAAATCTAAATACCCAGGCTATAATGCTAATTAGCATCACTATTTTAATTCCAAATCTTTTAAGAAAAAATGGAATAGCGAGTATAAAAAGAGTCTCAGAAATTTGAGAAATAGAAATTAGAATATTAGAATGTTTAACGCCAAAAGTATCCTTAAAGGCTGCAATACTTCCAAAATCATCTAGAAATGGTTTGCCAAAGGCATTAGTAATTTGCAAAGCTGCTCCTAAAAGCATTGCAAATAAGAAAAATATAGCCATTTTTTTCCTTTTAAAAAGTACGAAAGCATCTAATCCAAAAGATTCTGACCAGGATAGTTTTTGTGCTCTTTTCCCTGGTAAACATGGAGGCATAGAAAAACTATAAAGTGCTAACATGATTGATGCAACCGCACTAACAATAAATTGGGTAGAACTTAATGTCCAACCAAATATATCAACAATCCAAACAGCCACTATAAAGCCAATAGTTCCCCATACCCTAATTGGGGGGAAGGTTTTAACAATGTCTAAACCTTTATTTTCTAAAGTTATATAAGAAACTGTGTTATTTAGTGCAATAGTTGGCATAAAAAACATAGAGTTTAGCAGGATTACCCAATACATTGTTTCTGGATTATCAACTTTTGATGCCCAAAATAAAAGCCCTGCACCAACTAAATGGCAAAATCCTAAAACTTTCTCGGCGTTTACCCATCTATCTGCAATAACGCCCATTAAAGCTGGCATAAATAATGAAGCTAAACCCATTGTGCCGTAAGTTAAACCAATTTGAGAGCCCGTTGCATGCAAAGCGCTAAACATGTAACCACCTAAAGAGATAAGCCATGCTCCCCAAATAAAAAACTCTAAAAAATTCATCGCAATTAAGCGAAACTTAATATTCATATACCAATAAATAAGATTGCAAACTTTGCCTAAGATATATATTTAGTGTAAGAAAAAAAACCTTACACTAGAAGATGTGTAAGGTTTTTTTAAAATAAAAAATAAATTAATAAGTATCTGTTTACTAGCGATATAGAGTTTTAAGAGATTTTTCTTTTTGTAATTTCATCTCTAATTTTTGCTGCTTTTTCATAAGCTTCTTCAGTTAAAGCTTCTTTTAATTTTGTTTGTAGCTCCTCATCAGAGAAAGTTGAATAACTATTGCCTGTAACTTTTGGTTCTTTAGCCGGTTCAATATTATCTAAAAAAACAAAGTCATTTCCCTCAATCACAATCCCTGCAGATGCCAAAATAAATTCATAAGTGTAAATTGGGCATCCAAATCTCACGGCAAGTGCTATAGCATCAGAAGAGCGAGCATCAATTTCTAAACTCTTTTTGCCATCGTTACAAACTAACTTGCTATAAAAAACACCATCAACTAAATTGTATATAATTATTTCTGAGATATGAATATGATAAGCTTCTGCAAAAGATTTGAATAAATCATGCGTAAGTGGGCGACTAGGAGTCATCTTTTCAATCTCTATAGCGATAGCTTGGGCTTCAAATCCACCAATGATTATTGGCAATCTTCTTCTCCCACTTACTTCTCCCAAAACCAAAGCATAAGCACCAGATTGAGTTTGACTATATGATAAACCTATGATATCTAATTTTAATTTCTTCATTGTAAAAATAATCCAAAAACTTTACCAGTTATTCTATTATGTGAACTGGTTTATTTAATGAGGAATTTATATTGTGTTTAATGGGTTGTGAGTATTAGTTGTTTTACAAATTGGTTTTAGTTTTAGAAATTTTGAATAGTTTAGTAATTTTCATGGCGTTTTAACACGCTTTCCGCTATATCTTTTTTTCTGAAAAAGAAAAAAAGGATGTCGCTTCAATCGTTAACGCAAAAAAATCAAAAATTTAAATTGCTTAAAATATAAAACTCGATTGCAAAGGTAAGCATACCAATACAAACGAGTTTAATTTTTTAGCTAAAAAATTATGAATTAGCTTTTAAAGCTTTTACGGCTTCAATCATTTTTGGTACAACTTCAAAAGCATCGCCAACAATTCCGTAATCAGCAACTTTAAAGAAAGGTGCTTCTGGGTCTTTATTGATTACAACAATTACTTTAGATGATGAAACACCTGCTAAATGTTGTATGGCTCCAGAAATCCCAATTGCGATATATAAATTTGGAGAAATTGCTATTCCTGTTTGCCCAACATGTTCGCTATGTGGGCGCCAATCTGCATCAGAAACTGGTTTAGAACAAGCAGTTGCTGCACCTAATAAATTTGCCAGTTCTTCAATCATGCCCCAATTTTCTGGTCCTTTTAAACCGCGACCAGCGCTTACCACTAATTCTGCATCTGGTAATGAAACTTTATCTGTTGCTCTTACAATTTCTTTAATAATAACTTTAAAATCAGAATCTTTATTTTCTGAATTAAATTCTTCTATGGTAGCAGGTGCGACATCTTCTACCACTTTGTAAGAATTTGGAGTTAAAGAAATCACTTTATTTTCTGAATTCATTTCTACCATTGCAAAAGCTTTGTTAGAAAATGCAGATTTCTTTACAATAAACTTTCCTCCATCGGTGTTGGGTAATTCGATAGCACCATCTGCAACTGCTGCTTCTAATTTTACCCCGATTCTTGGTGCTAAACCTTTACCAGAAAAAGAGTTAGAAAGCACAACCACATTTGCAACCTCTTTTTTTGCAGCTTCGGCAATTACAGAAGCATAAGCTTGGTTGATAAAAGATTTTAATTTATCGTTGGTTACATTTAATACTTTTTCTGCTCCATATTTTCCTAAGTTTTCTAATTCTGAGGATGCTACATTGCCAATAGAAATGGCAATTAAGCTGGTATTCATTTGTTTTGCGATTGCTTTTGCATAAGATACAACCTCAAATATTGATTTTTTGAATTTGCCTTCGGCATTTTCTACATATACTAAAACAGACATATTTTTTTGTTTAAATGGATTTTATGTTAATCCGTTATTAATTTATTGTCATGCTGAGCGGAGTCGAAACATTTATTATCGTCTTACCCTTCGACTCTGCCAAGGACATCACTTTGTGACGCTCAGGGTGACAGTTTGAAGTTTTGCGTTAGGGATAGAAGTGGATACCGGCCTGTGGCTAATGCCTGTGCAGTATGAGCAAATAGCCCGCCCGAACGCCCAAATCATCTTAAAAGACTTTCGCTTCGCTGTGTAAAAGCTCTATTAATTTTTCTGGGTCGCTTGCGTTTACTAATTTAACCGCCCCACGAGGAATTGGAGTTTCGAACTTCACAATATCAGACAATGTTTGAACATCAATAGCTTCTACAACTGTCAGAGGTTTTGTCCTTGCGCTCATAATTCCTCTCATGTTTGGGATTTTCCACTCGGCAACACCTTCTGCAGTACCTGCAACAAAAGGGAAAGGAATAGTCAATACTTCTTTACCGCCTTCAATTTCACGTTCTACAGTTGCTTTATCACCATCAATATCTAACTTTTTTATAATAGAAACAGAAGGTATGTCTAGCAATTCACCTAACATTGCGGCTACCTTTGCTCCATTATAATCAATAGACTCACGTCCGGTTAAAATTAAATCATAAGCCTGCTCTTTTGCATAAGCAGCAATTTGCATGGCTACAAAATAGGCGTCTTTTGGTGCGGCGTTAATTCTTACAGCATCTGTAGCCCCAATTGCTAATGCCTTTCTAATGGTTGGTTCGGTTGTTACTTCGCCAACATTAATTACAGTTACAGTTCCGTTGCCACTATCAGTTAGTTCAATTGCCCTTGAAAGTGCAATCTCATCATAAGGATTTAAAACAAATTGTACTCCGGCCTGATTAAACTGGGTGTTATCATTAGTAAAAGTTATTTTTGTGGTAGTATCTGGAACGTTACTAATACAAACTAAAATTTTCATCATTTTATCTTTTATTTTTTAATGGTGATGAAGCAATCATGAAAAGATAATGATATCTAGTGAAGTTTTGTATAATCATGATAGTTTCATATAATTGGTTTTTATACAAATTTAATTAATTAAGTGGCTTTATAAAACATGGTAAACAGATTGGAAAAATTATTAGAGTTCATAGACAATGAACCTAATGATCCGTTTTTAAAATATGCGCTTGCAACAGAATACTTAAGATTAAATAACCAAGGCGAAGCATTAAAGTTTTACATAGATTTGGTGCAAAATCATGAAGATTATGTGGGTACTTATTATCATTTAGGTAAATTATATGAATTAAGACAGGAACAAGAACTGGCTTTAAAAACCTATCAAAAAGGAATGGATGTGGCAAAAAAAATAAAAGATAACCATGCATTAGGTGAATTGATGGGGGTATTTAATAGTTTGCAGGATGAAATAGAAGAATGAGATTGGAGTAGTGAGATTTGAGAAATAAGAGGAAGGATTAAAGGACAAAGAATAAAGAGCAAAGAGTAAAAAAATGACTGAATGAGAGAAGGATAGAACAAGTGATTTCTGACACTTAAAATTTTACTCTATTATTCAAAATTTAATCATTTATTCAAAATTAACTGCTGAACTTGAAAGGGAAAAAATTTAGAAATTTAGTGTTTTTGGGAGATGTTTTAGCATTTATGCTAACTTCTTTTGGCGGACCACAAGCTCACCTTGCCATTTTATTAAATGATTTTGTTAAAAAACGCAATTATTTAACAGAAAAAGAGCTAATGGAATTGTATGCCCTAACGCAAATTTTACCAGGCCCATCTAGCACCCAAACCTTAATTGGAGTGGCCTATAAAATTGGAGGTTTATGGCTTTCTTTATTTACTTTCTTAATTTGGGCTATACCCGCCTCTGCTGTAATGTGTTTTATTGCCATAAGTTACGGAAGCTTTTCTGTTAATGCTCATTTTGCGAAAGTTTTAAGTTTTATACAACCTATAGCTTTGGGAATTGTTGCTTTTGCAGCTTATTCTTTTGGTAAAACCGCTTTAAAATCTGAGGTAAATATTATTTTATGTCTTTGTGCTGTAGCTGCAAGTTTAATATTACGTAGTCCATATGCTTTTCCTATATTGATATTATTAGGTGGAATTATTAGTTCTGCAACAGAAACTAAAATAGAGGAAGATGAATTGAGGGTAAAATTATTCTCAAATATAAATACTAGAAAAGTTGCCTATTTTATTGGTATACTTTTAATTTTCGGCTTGCTTGGAGCTGTTATAAACAGAACTTCACCATTTAGTTTACCCATTAGGTTATTTGAAAATTTTTATAGAAACGGTATCATCATTTTTGGAGGAGGACAGGTTTTAGTGCCTTTAATGTATACTGAATTTGTAGATGTTAAGCATTATTTAACAGGACAAGAATTCTTATCTGGTTTTGCGTTTCAGCAAATGATACCCGGTCCAACTTTTTCTTTTACTTCATTTTTAGGTGCAATGTCGTTAGGGAATAGGGGATATGGTATTGGAGGCCAAATATTGGGAAGCCTAATTGCTGTAGTTGGTATAAACGCCCCGGGAATTATTCTTGTATTATTTATAGTTCCGTTTTGGGATGATTTAAAAAAAATTACACGTATAAAGCGTTCACTAAGTGGTATTAATGCAGTTGCCGTAGGGTTTATGATAGCTGCCTTTTTTCTATTAGTAAAACCAGTTGGTTTAAATTTTTTGAGTATTTGCATTATAATAGTTACCTTTTTGATATTAAGATTTACTAAAATTAAAACCCCTTATATTATACTTTTTGGTGTTGCTATGGGTTTAATTACAGCATAGTTCTATTTTTAATCAATTTCAACATAATAAATATTTAAATAAGATGAGAATTCCAATAACCAGAAAAGATATAAAGGTAATGCCTGATTCGAAAAGAGTTATTGCTCGTTTTTTTTATAACGGGGAAGAAAGGGCAAAAGAAATATTAGCGCATATCAATCAGTTTGAAGAGAAAGAAGTATATGATTTAATTGCACCAATGCTACAAGAGTTTTCTAAGAGGCATAGAAACATCACCAAAATATTGAATAAACATGCTGATAAATTGATGGATGAATTGCCTAGTGAAGCCCTTAACATTGTAGAAACATCTAGATTTAGAAAACTATTGATTGGTGCTTATTTTACACATGAATATTCTATTGAATCTGCCGCTTTTTTTAATCCTTCAATAGTTGAAGATCCAGATCAATCAGACCTTGTAGAAGGAGAAAGAAGGTTAATAATAAGTTTTAGGGCAGTTGGAGAGGGGCATATTTCTTCTATTGTTTTTAGAAGAGCACTTTTAAAAAGTAATAATGATATTGAAATTATGCCCGTTGGGCGATATGTTGATGAGGCAGAAATTGTAAAGAATAATGTTTACAAGAAAGAATTATTTTTAGAAAAAGCGGAAGATTCTCTTATTTCTAAAAGTACGTTGGATTTAGCTCGCAAGCACTTAGATGATAAGTTTGACTATAAAGCGTTAAAAATAACAGTTGAAAAACTATTGCAAGATGAGCATACCAATACCATAGGAACCGAATTAGAGAAACTTTTATGGCTTGCGGATTCGTATCATGAAATTATTTTTTCTTTAGATACTGATATTTCTGATCGCATTATTTATCCGATAACAGAATATGAGAAAAAGGGAATAGAGGACGCCAGATTTGTGAAATTTACAAATGAAGAAGATGGTACTGCCAAATATTATGCTACTTACACTGCTTATGATGGACAAACCATTATGCCAAAATTGTTAGAAACAACAGATTTTTATGATTTTAAAGTTAGACCAATGTATGGTTCTGGCGCAAAAAATAAAAATTTAGCACTTTTTCCTCGAAAAATTAAAGGAAAATACGTGATGATGTCGAGAATTGATGGTTGGAATAACTATATCATGTATTCTGATAAAATAAATATATGGACAGATCCAATTAGATTACAATCTCCAAAATATGCTTGGGAGTTTGTACAAATTGGAAATTGCGGATCGCCGATAGAAACAGAACATGGTTGGCTAATAGTTACCCATGGTGTTGGTGCAATGCGAAGATACTGTTTAGGTGCCAGTTTGTTGGATTTAGAAGATCCAAGTAAAGAAATTGGTAGACTTAAAGAACCACTTTTAATTGCCAATACAGATGAACGTGAAGGATATGTTCCTAACGTAGTTTATTCTTGCGGTTCTATCATTAATAATGGAGAATTAATAATTCCTTATGGTTTATCTGATTATTCATCTTCTTTTATGACAGTGAATTTAGAAGAATTATTAAAAAGATTAATGACGAGTGATGCCAATACCAAAAAAGAAGTTAGAGAACAATCTAAAGCACAATTGGCAGATTCGAAAGACATCAATCCAATTGGGTTAAGCAGGAAAGATTGGCAATTACCAATTTTATAAAGATTGATCTAATATTTGATGGTATAATTGCAAATAGTTATTGGCCATTTTAAATGCAGAAAATTTACTTTTTGCATTTTCTGAGCATTGCTTGCGGTTAATAGTAGTTAATTTTTTAATTGCCTCGGTAGCTTTAACAACATCATTAACCAAAAAACCAGTAACACCATTCTCAATTAATTCTGACATAGCACCGCGATTAAAAGCAATTACCGGAGTACCGCACATCATAGCTTCTGCAACGCTTAAGCCAAAAGGTTCATTAAAGTTTATAGGATGTAGCAAAGCCAACGATTCTCCCATCAATTCATTTCGTTTTTGAGGTCCGGCAGAACCGATAAAAATAATATCATCATTAAGATGTGGTTTAATCTCATTGTCAAAATAATTTTGATCTTGAATGATGCCCGCAATAATCAATTTTTTATTGGCTTTTTTTGCGATGCTAATAGCTTCCGCAGTTCCTTTATCAGGATGAATTCTTCCAAAAAATAACAACTGTTCTTTTGGAGACGGATTAAATGTGAACTCATCGGTATTTAAACCATTATAAACTGTGGCTAAATATTTCAATTTATCATTTCTATCAGAATTACTTATAGAAACATAATAAGTATTGTCATTATATTTTTGATAAACGGGAATAATCTTTTCAGAAGAAAACCCATGAATGGTTGTAATCATGGGTGTCTTTATCAATTTCGAATAAGTAAGGGGCAAAAAATCAAAATGATTATGGATAATATCAAATTCAGAAGCGTGTTCTATTAAATTACTGATGTGTAAGCATTCTAAAACCTTAGCATCCTGACCTTTTTCGGTTTCATATCCTTTGGCAATAACCGAGTTTAATTTTCCTGATGTATATGAATCAGTGGTTGCAAAAAGTGTAACATCAACCCCTAATTTCAGCAAGTTCTCGGCTAAATTAGAAGCCATTTGTTCCCAAGGGCCGTAATGGACGGGAGGGGTTCGCCAAGCAACAGGAGATAAAATAGCAACTCTCATTAATGGTAAACCACTTCAGCTAATGCTTTATCAAATAAATATTCTTTTTCTTGAGCTTTTAATATAGTTAAATGAGATATAAAGTAAGCTAATGTGCTCTCTGCACCTTGATTTCTATTTATTCCGTGTGGAGTTAATCCATCGCAACAACCATTTGTTTCATGATCATATAATGGAATTCTTAGAGCGTTTTCCCCTAAAAACCAAAGGTAGGTTTTAAACATTTTTTCGATGTAAATTACATCCTCTGTAACTTCAAAAGCTTGAAAATACATCATTACGGCTGCCATGGTTTCTATAGCTTGCTGATCAAATATGGCTTTATCCTGATTTTTATAGAACCAACCATCATTCCCAATTGGGTTATAATAACCCTGATCTAAAGTTTCTTTATCTAAAAATGTTAAACTTTCTAAACCTATTTCTTTATAAATATGTTTTTTTGTGATATCATAGGTTTTAAGAAGAGCTAATGGTAAGATGGCATTATCATAAGTCATTTTTTCTTCAAACCAATGCCAATTTTCCGATTTATTATTTTGATACGCATTAACTAATTTATCAGCTAAAGCAATCAATTTAATTTCTAAATTTTCATCCGGATAAATTTTAAGATAATGAGCTAAACCAATAATGCTGTTACCAAATCCTCGTAAGTGTTCTAATTGATCTAAATGCTCTAGAGAGTTAAAAAATAATTCTCTAGCAAATTCTTTGTAAGAATTGTTTGGCGAATTACATATCATAAAACCTAGTGCCCAAAGCGTTCTACCATAACTATCATCGGTTCCAACCTCATCTAAATATTCGCGTTTAAAGCTTAAGAAATTTCTAAAATTTCCGTTTTCGCATTGCATATATTGAATAAAGCTTAAATAAATTGGCAATAAATCTAGAGCTTCTTTTGATTGAAATTGATTATACGACATTAAAGCCATAACCAAAGCTCTACTGTTATCATCCATACAATATCCCTCTTTAAGGTTAGGAATACCATATTTAGCATGTTGCACAATCCCGGTATCATCAGTTAATCGTTTTACATAATCTAATGTAAAAGTTGGCAACAAATCGGTATTAAGCGTAAATTTATCTACTAATGGTTTTAAATTGTTTTCTAAAATGATCTCTTTAGCCAAATTGAGGTAAATTTTACCAATTTTTGGGTAGCGTAGTGTTAAGCCGTAAGTATATGCATTATCACGGATGTTTTTTAGAGATCTAGCATCTGTTAATAAATTATTGATGATAGAAGAAAGCTGTTCGTGATCCCCAAAATCAAATAATTTACCACGGTTATTAGCCAATAATTCTTGAGCATGCCAATAAGGTGTAGAAATTACTGCCGCCCCTGCACCAACTGCATAAGATAAAGTTCCGCTGGTAATTTGAGCTTCGTTTAAATAAGGAGTAATGTAAATTTCTGCAGCTTTTAAGTAATCCATTAACTCGTCTTCTGCTAAAAATTTATTTATAAAGTTTACGTTTTTGCTTACTCCTAAATCCGAAGCTAATTTTTTAAGATAATCTCTATATTCTTCTCCTTGATTTTTTAAAATATGAGGATGAGTTTTACCAATAATTGTATAAACAACATCTGGATGGTTTTTAACTACAGCAGGCAATGCCTTAATCATGGTTTCTAATCCTTTATTTCTAGATATTAAACCAAAAGTAAGCAACACCCTTTTGCCTGGTAACAAATCTGTTTTGCTAAGAATTTTTTCTATTGAGTCATCATAATCAGGTACTCCATGCTCTATTAAAGTAATTTTTTCTTTTGGAATATTGTAAATATTCTTTAAAAAGTCTACTGCTTTTTCTGCCATTACCACAATCCTAGATGATTGATTAGCAATTTCTTGAATAATTAATTTTTGAATATAACTAGGATCTTGTAAAACAGTATGTAAAATAGTAATTAAGGGTTTTTCTATCCTCTTAATTAATGGAAGTACATAAATGCCACTATCACCGCCGTAGATGCCAAATTCATGTTGCATAATACATACATCTGCAGCACTATTATTTATTTGATTAGCAGCTTGAATATAGTCTTTTTGATGTTGTTGTCTTATAACATATTTGACTTCTTTATCATAATGATATTGATCAACTTCATCAGAATCATTAATCGCAACCACATAACTACCCTGATTTTTAGTTAAAAGGTTTATCTCAATAGCATTCTTCAGATTAGAATTAAAAGTAGCCAAGCCGCAAGGGCGAGGCATAAAAGTAGAGATATATGCTATTTTCATGATATTGAGTTTTAATAATAGTAGATGACTGCAATTATAGGTGTAAAATGTATGCCAAAAAATGATGCACATCACAGATAGAATATAAAATTATTCTTTTGTGTTAAAAAAGCAGGATATGTTTTTGAACTTGTATATGGGACGATTAGTAATTATAATCTATAAAAGATTACCAGTAAATTTTATTTTTATCCCTTCTTGAAAACTAGCAATGGTTTTAAAGATTTCTTTGATGGTTGCTTGTTCTATTTTGCTTAAAGATTCGATATCTATAATATTTTGAGCTTCAACTTTATTTTCTATCATAAGTTGGGCTTGTTTTCTCAATCTTAAACCCATTAAATAATAATAAGATTGCATGAGTTCGTTAAATTGAGTTTCTGTAAAAATTCCCAATTGTTTTAAAGCTTTTAATCTCTCACCAGTATTTTCTTTCTGAAAAATTCTATTTTGTAAGGCGTAAACACGTACTAAATCTACAATTGGTGTCATTGCTCTTTTTATATCAAATACCTCTTTTTTACCTTGTGTAAAAGTTTTGATATTTTTAAAAAACGTAAGTGGAGCTTCATATTGTAAAGCATTCTTTGCCATGTAAACAAAGAATTTTTCTGTTGGCTTCTTTAATTCAGTATCAACAAATTCTCTTAATTCATCAATAATTGGCGTGTGTCCATAAATAGCTCTACAATCAAAAAAGGTAGAAAATTTAATAGCAGATTCTGGTAAGGCATCATCTATCCATGCTTTATAATTTCTTTTCCAATGCGATAATGAATGAGTCCATTTTGGGTTTTTAGCCATAAAATCGCCTGTGCAATACACAAAACCAATTTCATTTAATTTATCAGATACACGAGTTGCAAATTCTAAAAAATATTCTCTCACCAATTCTCTCTGCTCGTTTGCTTTATCCTCATAAATAATAGCATTATCTTGGTCGGTTTTTAAAGTTTGCTCTTTACGCCCTTCGCTACCTAAAACTATATAAACAAATTTAGCAGGTGCTGGTCCAATCTCAGTAAAAACCTCTTCAATAACTTTTAAAGAAATGGTATCTGCAATTGTGGTAATTACCTCGTTTACAATTTCTGCATGTACGCCACGTCCTAATAATTGAGAAACAATAACAGGAACTTCTTGCCATTTAGATTTTAGCTCTATGGAAGAGTTAGCTAGTTTTACTGATTGAATGAATAGGAGTGGAGATTGAGCTTGTTCATTTAGTAATCTATTTCTGCTCAAAAATCCAAGAAAATTCCCTGGACTTTCTTCAATTAGAATATATCGAGTCTTTGTCCTAAACATCATTAAAACTGCCTCATAGATATAAGCCTCTTTGTTAATGGTAATGATATTATTGTCTGTAACGGTAATAATTTGATCTTCAGAATGTTTTTGTCCGGCAATTACCTTGTCCCTTAAAATAATATCGGTAACAAAACCTATAATTTTTTCATCATCATCCTCTACAAATAAACAGCTTACTTTATTTTGAGACATTTTTTTTGCGACCTCAAAAATTGGAGTATTTTGATTTGCTGTTACTAATTCCTTGTAAGCCATACCTTCAATTTTTCTAGAAAAAAACTGATCTGCAGCTATATAGCTTTCTTCAAAAGATGCTGGTTTTCTATAAAAATGAGCAAATTCATCATCCAACATTTTCTTGCCGAAATCTGCTGTGAAATATTGAAAGAATTCTTCGTAAGCGGCACATAAACTCTTAAATTCTTTACGATGTAGATGATAAATCTTTGTTTCTTTTTTGGCGATTATTGTTTTTAATGCTTTTCTTTTATTGAGTAAAACTGAAATTCCACCAAAGGTTTGCCCTCTTCTTAAAATTTCTAAATTCCTTTTATTCTGATCAGTATCATAAAAAAAAGATTCAAATTCTCCTTCAGCAATAATATCTATTCCTTTAAGTTTTGTTGTATTTTGTTGATATAATGATTTTTCTTTTGGATAATATTCTTCTTGTAATAGTGTGACTATTTCTATTAAAACATTTTCTGGAAGTATATTAAAAGGAGTTGTGCTTTTTAATAATTCTAATTTACTTTCCATACACCAAATAGCTGATTAAAATAGTTAGAATGATTAAAAATAAACCAATCCAAATAAAAACAGGATTGATTTTTTGGTTTTTTATATGAAACAAAGTCTGCTGATGTGCAATTATATCATCATCAATTTCATTGATTTTTAACAAATGAAAAAATATTTCTGAGGTTAATTCGGCATCAACAATAGCATCATGCAGTATTTCAGGACGTTTATTAAACAAGGTTTTATAAAACCTATTTAGTTTTAAATATTTTAGAGATGGATTTTTAATATAAGGTTTACTTGCCATCATGGTGCAAAAAAGCGGCAACTCGCTAATACAGCTTTTTATGTTCTCTCTATAAAATTCTACACAGATTAAATGAAAATCTAATTCTACAAAATGCCCGATAATGAGGGGTTGGTAAATTTCTAAATCTACTGCAAGTTTTTGCATAACTTCATTTCTATCATTACCATTTAGCGTTAAGAAGTTATAATCTAGGTGATGAACATTTTGAGATACCTTAGAAATTTTTACATCTTTTATATTGATGTAATGGTTTTCTCTTTTGATTTCTTTGCCCTTTTTATTAAAAATAATCCAAGCTACCTGTAAAATATGAGGCCAATTATTGGGTGCATCATATGGTAAATCCCATTTTTTTGGTAAGTCAGATGTTTCAGAATCTACAACTAAAAAATAATTTTGCACATTCGAAAATTAATAAAATACAACTAAATTATGCTTTTAAATTATTATTTGAATTTCTTTGGAGCATATGGATTAGAACTAAAATCTTTTGGAATCTTAATTCCAAATTTTAAAGTAGTTTGAAAAGGAGTATTACTTGTTTCATTAAGTTGATTAACATATTGATTCCTCTCATGATACACAATTGGAACTCCCGCTTTTAAATCAGAGAATAAAGTAACATTACCCAATTTGTAATAGTAACCTAAACCAAGATTTACAGCAAGACCATCAAGATCCTCTTTTAAATAAATATTACGGTTTGCGCTTGAAGATTGGTAGGTATAATCTCCAATTAAATAAGATATACCAATAGGAATATAAATACCCAAGTTATAATTTTGTGATTTTCCGAAGTTAAATTCAGCTTCAAGATTAATTATACCACATTTAAAATCTTCATTATAATTAGAAAAACCATCAGAATTTGTTTTCTTGATAGGTTGATAATAGGTAAAGCCAGCAGTTAATCCAAACTCTTTATCAGTTAAAATACCAGCAAAAACATCTATACCTGGAGAAAATAACTCTGGATCATTTCCAAAATATGTTCCAATTGCAGCAACTCCCAATTGTAACTTGCTAATTTGCGCCGATGTTTTTAATGTAATTAGGCTTAGTGAGAATATTAATAATTTTAGTTTCATGATTATTTATGGCTTATTCAAACTTTATAAATAACCCAATATTTTCATCACTTGTTTACTGTTTTGTTCTTCACCAAACACTTCGTAGTTAAAAGTCTCATCTCTGTTTCTTCTGATGATAACATGTTTAGGAGAAGGTAATAAACAATGGTGTATGCCTCCATAACCACTTAATACTTCTTGATAAGCACCTGTATGGAAAAATCCCAGAAATTGAACTTTACGTGTTTTGGGCATAAAAACGTTTCCAACATGCGCTTCCTGGTTATAATAATCCTGGCCATCGCAAGTAATACCGCCTAAATTCACACGTTCATACTCGCTGTCCCAATTATTTATTGGCAGTAAAACATAACGCTGATTCATGGCCCAAATATCCGGCAAATTGGTAATGAAAGAACCATCTAACATTAACCATTTTTCACGATCATTCTGTTGTTTTCTTCCTAATACTTTATATAAAATACCAGAAGCTTCGGCTACAGTATATTTACCAAATTCGGTAATAATATCAGGCTCCATTACTTCATGCTCCGCACAAATTTCTTTAATACGTTTAATAATTTCATTAATCATATATTCATAATCGAAATCAAAAACTAACGAATCTTTGAAAGGCATTCCGCCGCCAATATCTAAAGTGTCTAAATCAGGATTAATTTTCTTGAATTTGCAATAAAGCGTAACGTATTTCTCTAGCTCATTCCAATAATAAGGAGTATCGGTAATGCCAGAATTGATAAAGAAATGCAGCAATTTAACTTTAAAGTTAGGGTTACTTTTAATTTTATTAGTGTAAAAATCAATTACATCTTCTTGTCTAACGCCTAAACGCGAGGTATAAAATTGAGAATCAGGTTGCTCTTCGGCTGCAATTCTAATTCCTAAATTACACGGGGTATCAATATCAATCTCATCATCATAAAGATTAAATTCTTCTTTATTGTCTAAAACAGGGATGATGTTTGTAAAGCCATCATGCAACATATCTATAATATATTGTTTGTATTGAAAAGTTTTAAATCCATTACAAATTACAGTTACATCTTTTGTAAGCGATCCTTTTTTCTCCAAAGCATCAATCATTGGCATATCAAAAGCCGATGAAGTTTCTAAGTGAATATCATTTTTTAAGGCTTCTTCTACAATATGTCTAAAGTGAGAACTTTTTGTACAGTAACAATATTTATAAGTACCTCTGTAATTATTTTTAAGAATAGCAGTTTGAAACAAAATTTTTGCCTGTTGTATTTTTTTACTGATGATTGGTAAATAGGTAAACCTTAGCGGTGTACCGTAAGTTTCAATCATTTCCATCAGATTTAAATCGTGGAAATAAAGTTCATCATCAATAATATCAAAACCTTCTTGAGGGAAACCAACGCTTAGGTCTAGAAATTCTTCGTAGCTCTGCATTTATTAAAATTTTTTTCGCAAAAATGTGATTAAATTATGGAATTGTATAGAAATCAGAAAAGTTTTACAATTTCTGTATGGTTAAGACTTAAGAAGTTTCAAAAACTTCTTAAGTCTAATTTATATTATAATTTTTCTAAATGAATTTCAGCCATCATACACCTAGCGCTTCCACCGCCATTATCTTCAATAGTAGTTAACGGAGAGGAAAGTATTTCAGTGTATTTCGAGATTTTTTCAATTTGAGATGAATTTAAAGATAGATGTGCTCTTTCGCTCATTACTAAAAAGTTTTTGCCGTCTTTATTATTTACTTGAAGCATATTCCCAGCAAACTGGTTCATTTGCGAATAGTCAATTTTAATAATTTCTTTATTAGTTTTTTTAAAACAAGAAATCAATTTATTTTTCTCTTGTTCATTTGGTACAGCATCCAAACAAATCACCACAAATTTATCGGCAACGCACATCATCACATTGGTGTGATAAATTGCAAAACCATTTTGGTCTACAGCATTAAAAGTTAGAGTTTGATAACCACTTTCGTTACAGAAAATATCTAATACATTTTGCTGTGTGCGGATAGATAAGCTAGCGTAAGCAATCTTATTTTCTCTATCTAAAACCATGCTTCCTGTACCTTCTAAATATTGTTCCCTTTCTTCGGTAAAAGAAATATCATTGATTTCTTTAATATTGAAAGTTTTACTCAAGGTATCAATTAAATCATCTCTACGCTCCAATCTTCTGTTTTCGGCTTGCATAGGATAAAGATAAATACTTCCGTCCTCATGAAAAGATATCCAATTATTTGGGAAAATAGAATCAGGTGTATGAGGATTTAAAGTATCTTCTATTACAGTAACCTCAATTCCTTTTGAACTCAATTTTTCTACAAAAGCATCAAACTCTGCCAAAGCTTTTTTTTGTACATTTTCTTGAGAGGCAGATTTAATTTGGAAAGCATTGCTATCTGCTGTTTGGATATTTAAACCAAAAGCTGCAGGACGGATCATTAAAATTTGAGAAGTTGTTTGCATTTTTAAGTTAAAAAGTCTGAAGTCAGCGGACCGTAGTATATAGGTTATTAAATAAAAAACAACGACCTAAATTTAGTATTTAAGCTTTATATCAAAGATTTTTGAGCTTTTCTGGATTTTGTCTGCAATCAAAAACATTAGCTATTTCAACTCTTTTACTATTTAGGTTTATCCAATAAACTATTTTGTAGTTTTTGTAAACTAAATATCTAAATTCTTGTGCTCTTTCTAATAATAAATATTCTACTTCTCCAATTTTTGGGTTTTTCCCTAAATCAATAGTTTTATCAACTAAACTGGTTACCAAAATAGTTGCAATTTCTAGAGAAGCTTTAATAGAGTAATAATGAAATATATCTTCTAATTTATCTTCGGCAAATTGAGTCCAATAAACTTCTAACTCCATTTATTGATTTTAGCTTTTAATTCAGAGGCTTTAATAACTCGATTATTATTTGAATCTTCCAAAGCTTTATCAATTTCTTTATTAAATTGAGTTATAGTTATAGGTTCAAATCCTTTACCTGTTAATTCGGACTTGTTTTTATGAAGAGTATTTTCCAAAATCGAAATGATTTCTTCATTTTGAAGTCTCAAAAATTCTTGAACAAATGATATTTTTCTAGCTTCTAAATCCATAATTATTTTTTTGAAATTAAAACATGAAATTAACGATTCAATTTAAATTGAGTGCAACTTATTTTTATTCTTTATAAAGATATATTTATCTTGATTTAACTTATTTAAATAACCAAAGCTATCTCATCCCTAAAAACGGGCATACTCATACAATGGAAACCGCCTCTTGCCCTAGAAAGTTCTGCCGAGGGCATGGTAATAAATGTATTTTCTAAAGTCTCGGGATTTAACTCACCACTTTCAAATTTTTGTAATAAATCTGTAACGTGTATCACCATAAATCCTTTTTTCTTAAATGCATTAATAGTATGGTCGTTTCTATCATAACCTAAAACTACTCCTTCTTTTACTGCCAATAAATTACAAGAATCTGTCCATTGTTCTCTAGAATCATAAGGGAATTCTTCATTTCCTGAGTAAATGATTTCTGTTTTTTCAGTGGATTTTAAATCGTTTTCGCTAATATCTATCAAAAGCTGCTCAACAGATTCAAATTTTATAGGTTCATTAATTTTACCCTTTATAAATTGTGTAACTTCAGTTCTATCCTCAGGTTGTTTTGTTGTGATATGATCAATAGGTTCATTTCCGTTGCCACGATGGTCAATCATCCCAATTGATTTTAATATTACCCACATATTTCTTTTTACCTGTGTAAAAACAGTATCAAGGTGCATAAAATCTCTTTTATGTGGAATTTTAACAACAGATACTTTATCTACTACATTCTTATCAAACAACATTTTAACAGTTTCATTTATGGCTGCAGCCGATGTTCTTTCACTATAACCAATAAGTACATGATTTTTTGCTACTACCATTACATCACCACCTTCTAAAGTGCTACGCTGCTCATTTTCTTCTCCAGGGCGTAAAAAATGAGGTAATGAATCAGGTATTTCTAAGATATTATTTTTATAATCAACAAATAAAGGATGGTTAAAAAATATATATCTAGCAATTAATGTTTCTCTTGATCTGGCTTTTTTTGCTGGCTTATTTAAAAGGATAAAATTGTTAACGATGATGGCTACATCTCTAGTAAAAATTAAATTTGGGATTGGGGCAAAAATCATCTTTCCATTATCCATAGTTCCAGAAATGATGATATTAGCTAATTCTGTAGTACTTCTGGCTAGTAA
>JBBRYE010000057.1:0-21097 GCA_038237895.1 Sphingobacteriales bacterium
CCAACGGTTTTCAACATTTTTATGGTCTCAGGATTACTAATGGCACTTTCAGATATTTTTAAAAATTCAGATGGAATAATTTCAGCAAGTGATAATGATGTTTCTATATCTACTGTAAAATCTTTTAGATTTCTATTATTTACACCAATTACATCTAAATAAGGATTTAAACTTCTATCTAATTCCTCGCGGTTGTGAACTTCTAATAAAGTGCTTAAACCCAAAGATTTTGCCAATTTTGCAAAACTTAATATTTCTTCAGGAGTTAAGCAAGCGGCAATTAACAGAATAATATCAGCACCTAAAGCTTTGGCTTCAATAATCTGATATTCATCCACCATAAAATCTTTTCTCAAAACCGGAATGTTATTTACGGCTCTTGCAGCAATTAAATCTTCATCATTACCCATAAAAAAATCATGGTCTGTTAATACAGATAATGCAGAAGCGCCCGCAGCAGTATAACCTTTTGTAACTTCTTCAACTGAAACTTTATCGTTTATGATTCCTTTAGAAGGAGATTTCCTCTTAAATTCGGCAATGATTCCTGATTTTGAAGGATCTACTAAAAAGTTTTTTAAAGCGTACGTTTTGCGGTTAAAACTTATGCTTCTCTCTAAATCTTGAATTGTTTTTTTGGTTTTCGCAGAAGCAACTTCTTCCTTTTTACGGGCAACTATTTTATCAAGAATATTCATTTAAATTTTGACTTAAAGTTTAACATTAAACATTATGTAAATCGCTAAACTATTTATTCCATATATTTTTTGGATGTAAAGTCTCCTTGTTGTTAAGATATGTGCTAATTTGATTTACAGACATATCTTTTATTTCGGAACTTAACTTGTCTCTAATATCCCTTAATTGTTTTAAAGGGGCATTTTCTTCTTTAATTTTTTTTTCAGTCTTCATATTCTAAAATTTCTCTCGGAGTTCTAATTTCTAAAATTTTATATCCCAATTTATAATTCACAGAATTATATCCTCTAATTCTATGAACGTTTACAATATGTTTAAAATTCCAACTAACTAAAACATCAGCATGATTTAATGTAGCTAAGGCAATATGGATACAATCAGACATACTTGTTTTGCCAACTACATTTTCTTTAATATATTCATTTGCAAGTTCTAGTGCTTCATCTGATATATCAATAAAATCCTTCATTTCATCAGAAAGACCCAAAACCAAATTCTTTACATGTATTGGGGCAGGTTTTAGTTCAATATCAGTTAACCGAGAATAAATAATTTTAAGCTTGCCATCTTTTATTTTATCAAAAAGAATTTTTGTCCACAATTCAAACTCTGGCTCAAAATATCCGCCAAAGACTGAAGTGTCCAAATAAACTTTCATCATAATCAAATATAAGAATTAATAGCCTCAGCTTTCTAACCAGTTTGACATCATTTCTTTTCCAAATTCTGTTAATACAGATTCTGGATGAAACTGCACTCCTCTAACATCTAATGTTTTATGTCGTAAAGCCATCATTACTCCCTTTTCATCTGTAGCGGTAATTAATAATTGAGATGGTAAATTATCAGATTTTACCGCCCAAGAATGATACCTTCCCACATCAAATCCACTTTTTAACCCTTTAAACAATAATTCTTCATTATCGTTAATTAACAATTTAGTAGCGGTACCGTGTACAGGTCTTTCTAAATTATAAAGTTCTCCACCAAAAACCTCTGCTATAGCCTGCTGCCCCAAGCAAATACCTAAAATACTTTTTGTTGCTGCATATTCTTTAATTACATCTATAAGCAACCCTGCTTCAGACGGAATTCCTGGCCCTGGAGAAAGCAATATTTTATCAAATTGGGAAACATCTTTTAAATCAAATTTATCATTCCTCCATACAGTAGCGTCTTCTCCTAATTCGTTCAGTATATGCACTAAATTGTAAGTAAAAGAATCGTAATTATCTATAACTAATATTTTCATGTCTTTTGTGCTAAATGCTAAAAGCTTAAGGCTGAAATCAAGCAAAAACTTATAAAGAGCTTTAAGCTTTCCGCCTTTTGCTTTAAGCTAAATCTCCTCCGCTTGTTTCAAAGCATTTCTTAATGCTGCAATTTTATGGTTAACCTCATTTAATTCAGATTCTGGATTTGAATCTGCTACAATTCCAGCTCCAGCCTGGTAATGTAATTTGTTGTTTTTGCTCAAAAAAGACCGAATCATAATAGCATGATTAAAATCTCCATTAAAGCCCATAAAACCAATTGCTCCGCTATAGAAACTACGTTTTATGTTCTCATATTCATCAATCAATTCCATTGCTCTGTATTTTGGCGCACCACTTAAAGTACCTGCGGGAAAAGTATCTGCTACAATTTTAAAAGGATTTACACCTTCTTTTAACTCGCCACTTACTTTAGAAACCAAATGAATTAAATGGGAATAAAACTGAACTTCTTTATATGCTTTAACTTCTACGTTAACACAATGTCTGCTTAAATCATTCCTTGCTAAATCTACCAACATCACATGTTCTGCAGATTCTTTTGGGTCGTTTTCTAGCCTTTCGGCGATAATTTTATCCTGAATATCATTGCCCGATCTTTTAAAAGTACCGGCTATCGGGAAGATGGATGCAATCCTGTTTTTTATAGTCAGCTGTGCTTCGGGCGAAGACCCAAAAATTTTGAAACTGCCATAATCAAAATAAAATAAATACGGAGAAGGGTTAATGGAACGTAATGCCCTGTAAACATTAAATTCATCCCCCAAAAAAGAAGTTTGGAAAGCCCGAGAAGGAACGATTTGAAAAACATCTCCCCTAAAAATATGCTTCTTCATTTTCTCTACCAAACTCATAAAATCATGATCGGTTAGGTTTGATGCTTCTTCGCCTTTTAATGTAAAACGATACTCGGGAAAGTTTTTATTTTGGATTAAATATTCGATTTTCTCTAAATTGTCTCCTTCTGTATCAAATTCGCTTCTATTTTTTACAATATAAAGCTCATTTTTAAAATGATCTATCGCAATGATGTATTTATAAATATGATATTGAAAAGTGGGTATCTCCCTTTCATTTTCTGTATCAATTTTAAGCTTAATATCTTCAAAATATTCTACGGCTTCATGTGTAAAATAACCAAACAAACCATCGGCAATAAATTTTAAAGAGGTATCTGCATTACTACTAAAGTTTTTTCTGAAGTTGTAAACCTCGTCGCTTAATACAAAGTCTCCTTCCTCTATAATCTCTTTAGAGCCATCAGGAAAAGATTTTTTCAGTTTTTTATTTTCTAGGATGATACCCGCTATTGGCTCGCAACAAACATAACTCATGCTATTTTCACGACTGTGATAATCAGAACTTTCTAGCAATAAACTATTGGGGAAAACATCGCGTAAGCGCAAATAAATACTTACAGGGGTGGTTGTATCGGCCAATAATTTTTTAAAAGAAACGTCTAACTTAAAATTCTTCATAACAATTTTTAAATGCAAAAAAGCTAAAAGCAAAAGGCTTAAGCAGTTGATACTCCTATTGAATTAAATTTGATAACCTTTAACAAAAGCATCAAATCTAATACATAAAAAAACCCGACGGGTTGAGCGTCGGGTTGTATTTGTTTAGGTTTGGATTAAATTCTTTTTAAAACACAAATAAGGTTACCGAGGCTACATTTTTATTGTGCCACCACCATTTACTTTTACTTGTTATATTATTCATTGTGAGACAAAAATATAAAGAAAAATGAATTTTGAAATTTTTTATGAAAAATAATTAACCAAAATTTACATATTCCACATCGGGCGACCTTTCATTGTGAAAATAGCCAATAATACTATAACAATGGCAATTGTATAATAAATATAAATTGCCCGGTGTTTGGCTTTAGCCTCGATTGCTTTTTTAGATTTTGCATAACCTATCGTAATTAAAACAATTGCTAAAATCATCATGGTAATATGCTCCACATTCCAATACCTGTAAATAGGATTGCTCATCTGTTTAAAATCAACATTAGGACTAATAAAATACAACACCAATCCAATCAGTAATTGAGTATGAGCAGATATTAAAGCAAATAAGTTTATTTTTTTATTGGTAGTTGTGTAGGGTTTATTACCTGCTGTAATAGCCTGAAGAATAGATAAAAGCACCAATATTAAGACTACGTATCTTAAAAAGGAATGTAAATGAAGTAAACCGGTGTACATAATATTTATTTTTTGACAAATATAAACATCCAATCTCTTAAACGATAATCAAAATCAATACTTCATCATTGTTTTTAATTTTCCCCAAAGCTCATTATCAAAAGAAGATAAAGAAGCGTGTGAGTTGCCTGCGCTATTACCCATTCTTATAACAACTAAATTTTGAGAAGGAATTACATAAATTTTTTGGTCGTTTTTGCCAAGCGCTGCATATAAATCTGTTGGAGCATTAGATATTAAAGAACCAGGAAACACTTTTTGTATGGTTGGTAAAATATAATTGCTTTTACCATTTAACCACGTTAAATAACCATAGCTGGGATTTATATTTTGTGAAGAATTTATTTGTTGGGCAAAATATTTATCATCTTTTAAAATAGTTTCATTAACCCATCTCCCTTTATTTAACAACAGCAAACCAAATCTAGCCATACTTCTTGCATCGCTAAAAAAAACATTATTAGCATCCTGTTTTTTAATCCAAAAACCTTTCATCCCAATTTTATCACAAACTTTTTCATTTGCATAATCATTAAAATTTAAACCGCTTACTTTCTCAATCACTTTATCCAAAATTGTGTATGCTCCTGTATGATAAGCCCACCTTGTTCCTGCATCGGCTTTATAAATTAAACAACTTGGTAAAGTGCAATAATTATTGGGTAAATTATCATCAAAGCCAGTTGTCATAGTTAATTGATTTTTAATTGTAATCTTATTTTCCTTGTCTATAGAGGCAGAAGACCAGCCTTTCCCTAAATAATCCGAAGTTTTATTATTAATGTTTAAAAGCCCATCGCTTTGTGCAATACCTACTAAAAATGCAGTAAATGTTTTGCCGGCAGATGCCCAATACCACTTTTTGTCTTGATTAAAATCGCCAAAATATTTTTCGATTACAATTTTCCCGTCTTTTAAAACTATAAAAGCTTTTGTGTTTTTGGTTTCGAGGTAAGAATTTAGATTTTTAATTTCATCATTATCCCAACCTAAAGAAGATGGAGAAATGGTTTCCCAATCTTTACCTTTTAAAGGAGGAAAATAAGTAGCTATGTTTTCTTTAACGGATAATAACTTTTTTGGTTTAAGATTGCTATTTAATA
Source organism: Sphingobacteriales bacterium (assembly GCA_038237895.1). GTDB lineage: Bacteria > Bacteroidota > Bacteroidia > Sphingobacteriales > Sphingobacteriaceae > Pseudopedobacter. The sequence goes on from JBBRYE010000057.1 coordinate 5,290, forward strand.
TAATCGAGAAAAAAATCAGTAAAAATTTAAGGTTGGTCATCTAAGTTGTTTTCTTAAAGACTTTTATTAAACGATTAAGTTTAAAATAAAAAAGCAGCTTGTAAAATTACAAGCCGCTTTCACTCAAACCTCACTCAAAAATTCTAAATCTTTAAATATAAATTAACACATTTTTAATAACGGAATTTGTTGTTGATCAGATTTTCTTACACAAAAAAATTACACTCTTAATTAAGTTATTTATCAAAATCTATTTAGATTTAAAGATTAAACCACTTTTGTATGAAAAAATTAATACTCTTATTCTTTCTGTTAGGATTTGTTTCCTTTTTAAAAGCTCAGGAAACTTATCCTGTAAATGGTTCGGCAGATTTTAGAACCGGACAGTTTGCTTTTACCAATGCAACCATTGTTGTTAATGCAGATCAAACCATTACCAATGGTGTTTTATTGATAAAAAACAATAAAATTGAAAACGTGGGATCAGGCATAGCCATACCAAAAGGTTATGTTGTGGTAGATTTAAAAGGCAAATTTATTTATCCCTCTTTAATAGATGCTTTTTCTAGTTATGGTTTGCCAGAAGCACCACGTCAAAGCTTTAATTTCAGAAGTGCACCAGTTTTTACCTCTACAAAGGAAGGTGCTTATAACTGGAACGAAGCGATAAGACCAGAGATGCATGCCAATACAATTTTTAATATAGATGCTAAAAAAGCAGAAGACCTAAAGAAAAGCGGATTTGGAACTGTAAATTCAATTATTAAAGATGGCATTGCTCGCGGAACATCCGTAGCAGTTACATTAGCAACAGAAAGCCCAAACTTGGTTGTTTTAAAAGGACAAACTGCTGCAAATTATTCGTTTAATAAGGGAAGTGCAAAAACAAATTATCCGGCTTCTTTAATGGGCGCCATTGCCTTAATTAGACAAACCTATTTAGATGCACAATGGTATAAAGGCCAAACTAAAGAATATAATATTTCTTTAGATGAATTTAATCAACAACAAAGTTTACCCCAAATATTTGAAGTTGGTAATTGGGAAGATATTTTAAGGGCTAATAAAATTGCCGAAGAATTTAACAAAAATTATATTTTTAAATCTGGTGGCGATGAATATCAAAGAATAGACGCCATCAGGGCAACAGGAGCCAAATATATTATCTCGTTAAATTTTCCGAAAGCTTTTGATGTAGAAGACCCTGCAGATGCAAAAAGTGTGACCTATGCCCAAATGAAAAATTGGGAATTAGCACCCACCAACCCTGCGGTAATGGAAAAAGCAGGAGTTGATTTTGCAATTACTGCTGCAGATTTAGAAAGTACAAAAGATTTGTGGACCAATCTAAGAATTGCTATTGATAATGGTCTTAGTGTAAAACAAGCATTAAAATCTTTAACAGAGTCACCAGCTAAAATGTTAGGAATTGATGCAATGGTAGGCACTTTATCTAAAGGTAAAGAAGCTAATTTTTTAATTACCTCAGATTCTTTATTCAAAAAAGGAAATATCATTTTTGAAAATTGGGTACAAGGACAAAGAAATATTGTAGCTCAAATGGATGTAAAAGACCTAAGGGGAGATTACAATTTAGTTATAGCTGGTATTGGCGCCATGACCATGAAAGTTGGTGGAACCATTGGTGCTTATGATTTAAATATTGAACGTACCGGAACAGACAGTGTTAAAGTGAAAGGGACGCTAGGCAGAAACGGCGATTTGATAAACGCGTTTTTTAATCTTAAGAAAAATCCAACAGGAGATATTCGTTTATCAGGTTATTTAGATAAAACCAATCCAATAACTTTTAAAGGAGAAGCGATTACCGCAGATGGTATAAATAGTAAATGGACAGCCTCATTAACCTCCGCTTTTAAGGATAAAGAAAAGAAGGATGAGCCAAAGACTACTCCAAAATTAGGAACTGTTGTTTATCCTTTTGTTGCTTTTGGAAATAAAGAAGTGCCAAAACAAGAAACTGTTTTATTTAAAAATGCCACCGTTTGGACAAATGAGAAAGAAGGCATTTTAACAAATACCGATGTTTTGATAGAAAACGGAAAGATTAAAAGTATTGGAAAAAATTTATCTGCCGGTAATGCAAAAATAATTGATGCAACAGGTAAACATCTAACTCCTGGAATTATTGATGAACATTCTCATATTGCCATAAGCAGAGGTGTAAATGAAGGAACACAAGCCGTAACATCAGAAGTGAGAATTGGAGATGTTGTAGATGCGGAGGATATTGATATTTACCGTCAGTTGGCGGGCGGGGTAACCACTTCCCATCTTTTACATGGTTCTGCAAACCCTATTGGTGGCCAAACCCAACTTATTAAATTAAGATGGGGACAAACACCTGAAGAAATGAAGTTTGCAGGTTGGGAAGGTTTTATCAAGTTTGCTTTAGGAGAAAACGTAAAACAAAGTAACGCTGGTGATTTTAATAGCATCCGTTTTCCTCAAACCCGTATGGGCGTAGAGCAAGTTTATGTAGATGCTTTTACCAGAGCAAAAGAATACAAAGCAGCATGGGCAAGTTATAATGGTAGCAAAAATAAATCGGGTTTAACCCCACCAAGAAAAGATTTAGAACTAGATGCCTTGGTAGAAATTTTAAATGATACTCGACATATTACTTGCCACTCTTATGTACAATCAGAAATAAATATGCTGATGCATGTTGCAGACACTATGGGTTTCAAGATTAATACTTTCACTCATATATTAGAAGGTTATAAAGTAGCTGATAAAATGGCGGCAAGAGGTATTGCGGGTTCTACTTTTTCTGATTGGTGGGCTTATAAAATGGAAGTTTGGGATGCCATTCCTTATAACGGAAAGTTAATGCATGATGCTGGCGTGTTGGTCGCTTTTAATTCTGATGATGCTGAAATGGCAAGAAGATTAAATCAAGAAGCTGGCAAAGCAGTAAAATATGGTAAAGTGAGCGAAGAGGAAGCTTTCAAATTTGTTACCCTTAATCCTGCAAAAATGCTGCATATAGATAATAAAGTTGGCAGTTTAAAAGCTGGAAAAGATGCCGATGTGGTACTTTGGTCTGATAATCCATTATCGGTTTATGCCAAAGCTGAAAAAACATTTGTAGACGGTGTAAATTATTGGGATTTAGATAAAGATGCTCAAAAGCAGGCTGATTTAAAAAAGGAAGAAGGCAGATTAATTCAGAAAATGATAGATTCTAAAAACGGTGGTAGCAGAACGCAACGTCCAACATTTACAAGACCAAGTTTAGACACTTGCGATACTATTGAAGAAGATTATCAAACTAAAGCTAACTCAAGTAATTAATCGTCATTTAGAATTTAGATCATGAAAAAATTTATATATCAATTTATTTACTTGAGCATTGCAACAACCACTGTTTTTGCCCAAGCAACTATATCGCCAGTAAAGCCTCAGAACCAAACTATTGCTATTGTTGGTGGTACCATTCATATTGGTAACGGTAAGGTAATAGAAAACGGAACTATCATTTTTTCTAACGGAAAAATCACCGAAGTAAAAGAAGGAAATTCTCAACCACAAGGCATTATGGTAGTACAAGCTCAGGGCAAACAAATTTACCCTGGGTTTATCGCCCCTGTAAATGACATGGGTTTAATAGAAGTAGAATCTGTAAGAGCAACAAGAGATGATGCCGAAACAGGAAGTATCAATCCTCATGTTCGTTCTTTAGTTGCTTATAATACAGATTCTCGTATTATACCAACCGTGAGGGCTAACGGAACGCTTCTTTCGCAACCAACACCGCAAGGCGGTTTAGTTTCTGGCACCTCTTCCATTGTTCAGTTAGATGCCTGGAATTGGGAAGACGCTGCTTATAAAGCAGATATGGGAGTTCATTTTAATTGGCCAACATCAAGAGCAAGTGGAGGAGGTAGGAGATTTGGTGGCCCAACCTTATCAGAAGAGCAACAAAAAGAACGTTATCAAAACCAAATTGCAGAAATCAAAACTTATTTTGCACAGGCAAAAGCTTATTCAGAACAAAACCCAACTATTATTAACGAGCGTTTTGAAGCGATGAAAGGTTTGTTTAACGGCACAAAAAAGGCTTTTGTAAATGTTAGCAAGCAAAAGGATATCATTGTTGCGGTTAAATTTTTCGAAGATTTTGGAATTACTCCAGTTTTGGTAGGTGCAGAAGAAGCGGTTGATATCACCGCATTTTTAAAGGAGCATAATGTGCCAATTATTATGTATAAAAGCCAATCTTTGCCAGGCAATACAGATGATGACGTTTACCTTCCGTATAAAAACGCAAAGATTTTGCATGATGCAGGTTTGCTTATTGCAATGAGTATTGATGGCTATTGGCGACAACGTAACCTTCCGTTTATGGCAGGTACTGCGGCTGCCTATGGTTTAAGCAAGGAAGAGGCTTTAGCTTTAATTACCTCTAATACAGCCAAAATATTAGGTATTGATAATAGAACCGGAACTTTAGAAGTAGGTAAAGATGCCAATATCATTATCTCTAGCGGCGACGCCTTAGATATGAGAACCAATAATATTGAAGGTGCTTTTATACAAGGCAGGATGATCGATTTAAATAACGTTCAAAAAGAATTGTATAAAAAATATGCAGATAAATATGGCATTAAGGCTGATTAGTATTTTACTACTTAACAGATAGATTTACGAAGTTTTAAAAACTTCGTAAATCTTTTCCGCTAGGACAAACAACTCTCTGAAATTAAGTTTTTAGGGAGTTTTTTTTTGGATACCGTTAAGAATACTCTTAATGACAACCTTACCAAAAATTCTATAAAAAGAAATTTTATACTTTTAAAATACAAATCCTACCTAAAAATTACAATTTAATTAAGTAATTAAGCTTAAAGTAAAATTAATATCTTTGAATTGCTTAATTAAAAAAAATGGCTAACAAAGGAAATAAGACGATTAACTATCGATACATATTAATTGCGGTATTTACTTTTGCTTTGGTGCAATTAGTTTATTTGGCTATGCACAGAAAAGAGGTTTTAAATAACCTTTATCAATCTGTTAATCAATTAAGCGATAACAGTTTAGCTGTTAATGATATAAATACAAGTGTTGATTATTTATTTAATATAGAAAATAAGTTTCGGTTATATGTAAATACACGAAATCCTCTTTATTTTCAAGAATATAAATCGCAACTTTTATTATTAGGATACAAACTTAATAGCCTTCAGGAATTTCGTAAACAAAAATTAAGTGCCTCAAAAAACTTAAAATCTATACTTGAGGTTAAGAAAAGAAATACCGATATATACATCAGGCTTAAAGCCATTAATGACTCTTTACTATTAGCCACCAATAAATTAAGCGAAATAGACAAAAATGAGACTATATATTTTAAACCATTTAAAATTACCGATATACAATCCATTTTATCGCAAAAAGCAGATACTGCTGTTCAATTAAACAATACACCTAAAAAAGGACTTTTTAAACGTATTGGCGCCGCATTAGTAAACAAAAATACCTCAACCTCTGATACCATTATTACAAAGAATAACAACTTGGTTAAGAACACTAAAATTACTCAAGATAGTTTATCTCTTCTTAAGTTGAACAACCTTTTTAAACAAAGCATTACTAAACTAATTGCTAATCAAACCTTAGTTAAAGCCCGAGAAAACATGATTATTGCCTCAAATATGAATTTGTTAGACGAGCTTTTAACCATACTTAAAGATTTAAAAACAGAAGAATATAATATAAATATAGCTAATGCGGGCAAATCCAGGACAAATGCAACAATCAGCCTAAAATCATTAAATAATGATACACGGATAGTTTTAATTTTAGCTTTAATTTTGGCGATAATTATCCTATTTAATATTTGGCGTTTATATACTTTCGAAAATGATCTTGTTAAAGCAAAAAATGAAGCGGTTAAGCAAACTCAATTAAAAAGAGATTATTTGGCACATCTAAGCCATGAAATAAGAACGCCTCTTAATTCTATTATTGGCTTTTCTTCGCAATTGGCAAACAACCCTAGCAAAGAAGAACAAAATTCTTATATAGGCGCCATAACAGAATCTTCTCAAATGTTACTTTCTTTGGTTAACGATGTTTTAGATTTAACAAAATTAGAATCCGGAAAATTAAATCTTAATTGCACTAATTTTTATCCTAAAAAAGCTATTGAGGACGTGGTTAAAGCACTAAAAGTTTTAGCAGAAAGCAAAAAGCTTGATATGACAGCAAATTTCTTTTATGAAGATGATATCGTTATAAATGGTGACGAATATCGTTTTAAACAAGTACTTGTAAACCTGTTAAACAATGCGATTAAATTTACCAGTACTGGCTCAGTTAGTGTGAACTGTAAATTAGTTGGTGCTACAAATATTTGTTTAGAAATTATAGATTCTGGAATTGGGATTTCGAAACAGAACATTGTGGTTTTATTTGATGAATTTACACAAGTGTTGGATGATAATTCGGAAAATAGAAAAGATGGAAGCGGCTTAGGTTTAAGTATTACTAAGAAAATAATAGAGGCTCAAAACGGAACCATAAAAGTAGAAAGTGAGTTTGGCAAAGGATCAAAATTTATCGTAAATATTCCATTTTCTGTTGCAGATAATCTCACGACTTATAAGGATGTTAATTTAGATGAAAAAAATATTTCCGCTTTTAATGATAAAAATTTTATAGAATTAGGTGTTAAAAAGGTGTTAATTGTTGATGATAATTTATTAAATATTAAGCTATTAACGCTTTTATTAAAAAAATGGAACGTCTCTTTTGATGAAGCAGCAAACGGAGAAATTGCTTATCAGCTTTTTGAAGATAATGATTATGACGCTATATTAACCGATATTCAGATGCCGGTAATGAATGGTGTAGAGTTGACTAAAAAAATTAGAAATTATAACAACTCTGATAAAGCAAACATTCCTATTTATGCTGTAACAGCAAATGCAATATCTGAGGAACTAGCGGGTTATATTGCTGTAGGGATGAATGGGCATATTCTTAAACCTTTTCAAGAACACACACTTTATCAAACTTTGTTAAACATTAATATACAACAAGCTGCCTTATAATTTATTAATTATTATGATTAAAGTCCATAAAAAGGAGACACTATAAGTAATTTCATAAAAAAAGCCAGAAAAAATTTGCTGGCTTTTTTGTAAGCGTAATTTTGAATTAGTGTTTTACAACCCAAAATAGGCTTTAGCATTGTTATAACTAATATCCTGAACAATTTTCCCAATCCATTTTTCATCATCTGGAATTTGTCCGTTTTCCATTTCACTCCCCAATAAATTACAAAGAATTCTTCTAAAATACTCATGGCGTGGGAAAGAAAGGAAACTTCTAGAATCGGTTAACATCCCTACAAAAGTGCTTAAAACACCCATATTAGAAAGCGAATTCAACTGGCTTTCCATTCCATTTTTTTGATCGTTAAACCACCAACCAGATCCAAATTGTACTTTGCCTATCGTTTTACCATCTGCAAAATTACTGGTCATGGCAGCAAAAGCATCATTATCCGCACCGTTTAAGTTATAGATTATAGTTTTCGCTAACTGATCATCCAAACTTAAGTTTCCTAAAAAATTGGATAAGCTTTTTGCTTGAGCATAATCGCCAATAGAATCATAACCTGTATCTGGACCCAACTTGCGCATCATCCCATGATTATTATTTCTAATTGCACCTAAATGGAATTGTTGAACCCAACCTTTTTCATGGTAAATTTTACAAACTTCCGTTAAAACATAACCCGCAAATGCATCTGTATCAGAAAATGAATCTATCTCCCCTTTTAAAAGTTGAACATATTCTGTTTTTTGAGCATCAGTTAAAGTCAGCTTGTTAGGAATTGTATTTAATCCGTGATCAGAGATTGACGCTCCGTGTGCTGCAAAATATTCAATTCTATTTCTTAAAGCAGTAATTAAACTTGCTACATCAGTAATTTCGATATTTGCAGCAGCACCTAATTTTTTGATATATGCTCTATAAGAATTTATATCATCTGTTATCATTAATGATTTGTCCGGACGAAAAGAAGGTTTAACTTTTACCTCAAAACCGCTATTCATCAATGTTTTGTGATGTTCTAAACTATCAGAAGGGTCATCAGTTGTTCCCACCATTTTCACATTAAACTTTTTTAATAAGCCTTGTGTAGAAAAATCATCTTGAGCTAATAACTGGTTACAATGCTGATAAATTTCTTTAGCAGAGTTTTCATTTAAATATTCGTTAATACCAAATGGGTTTTTAAGTTCCATGTGGCTCCAATGAAAAAGTGGATTTCTCACTGTTGCCGGGACAACTTTTGCCCAAGCCATAAATTTTTCCTCATCAGAAGCATCTCCTGTAATAAAACGTTCATTAACACCCAAAGTACGCATGGCTCTCCATTTATAATGATCGCCTTTTAACCAAATTTCTGTTAAGTTTTTAAACTTTTTTGCCTCTGCTATTTCTTGTGGAGGCAAGTGATTATGGTAATCGATAATGGGCATATCTTTAGCATAATCATGGTAAAGTGCTTTTGCCTTATTACTATATAAAAGAAAATCTTCGGGAATAACTGCTCCGTTTTTCATATTTTGTTTTGGTTCTTTGTAATTTATTTAATGATGATTTTGCTGCGTCACCTTGAGGAACGAAAGGTCTCACAAATAAGTAACCACTTTATTAATCTTCAATACAAGTGTGATGTTTCCTTCGTCAACATGACGAAAAAATTCAATTTTTTATAATGAAACGCCTCTTTTCCAAGGGATAAAATCATCCTGTCCGTGTTTTACCGCACAAACCTCAATATCGCCGCTTGCTACTTTAATCACATAATCTAAAATACGCTCACCTGCCTCATAAATTGTTTCTCCGTTATCAATGATAGTTCCTGTGTTTACATCCATAATATCAATCATTTTATTGAAAAGCGTAGTGTTACTTGCAATTTTTATCACAGGTGTAATCGGATTTCCGGTTGGAGTTCCAAGTCCGGTTGTAAATAAAACAACGTTCGCTCCTGAGCCAACTTCTGCCGTTGTTGATTCCACATCATTTCCTGGAGTGCATAAAAGATTCAATCCTGGTTTTGTTACCATTTCTGGATAATCCAAAATAGCGACTACCGGAGAGGTACCTCCTTTTTTTGCTGCTCCCGCAGATTTTATGGCATCGGTAATCAAACCATCTTTGATATTACCGGGTGAAGGATTCATATCGAAACCAGAGCCGGCCGCAACCGCTTTTGCAGCATAAGTTTTCATTAGAGATGAAAAACGATTAGCTTCCTCTACGGTTACACACCTATCACTGATGTTTTGCTCAACTCCACAAAGTTCGGGAAACTCTGCCAAAATCACTTTACCACCTAAAGCCACCAACAAATCAGAAGTATATCCAATAGCAGGATTTGCAGAAATACCAGAAAAACCATCAGATCCACCACACTCTAAACCAATGGTAATATTGCTTAATGGTGCTGGTTTTCTTTCATGTTGATTGGCTTCCATCAACCCTGCAAAAGTCTGCTTAATTGCTAAAGCCAATAAATCGGCTTCTGTACCTACTTTTTGCTGGTCTAAAATATAAAGTGGCTTGCTAAAATTTGCATCTCTCTTTTTAATCTCTTCTTCTAAAATGGGAACTTGAGCATTTTGACAGCCCAAACTCAATACCGTTGCTCCAGCGCAATTAGGATTGGTAATATAACCTGCCAATAAAGCACATAAAGCTTGAGCGTCATCCCTAGTTCCACCACAGCCACCATCATGATTCAAGAATTTGATTCCATCTACATTAGGGAATAATCTTTTGCTTTTTTCCGGTTGGTTTTCTATAAAGATATCGGCGTTTAAAATCGAATTTTTATCTGCTCCTGACTGGTAAAGATCAATCAATTTTAAAGCTTGGTTCTGATAGGCCTTCTTTCTGCCATATCCTAATGGGGTAACCAATGCCTCTTGCAAAACCTCGAGATTTCTGTTCTCGCAAAACACCATCGGGATTACCAACCAATAATTTGCAGTTCCTACCCTTCCATCTGCTCGGTGAAAACCATTGAAGGTTGCGTTTTCCCATTTACTCACATCGGGTTTATCCCATTCTAATTTTCTTTCTCCTACTTCAAAACTATTTGCGGCATGTTTAACATTATTGGTATTAATAATATTTCCTGCTTTTAAATCAATCTGTGCTTTACCCACCAAAACCCCGTACATCATTAATTCTTCACCAATGTTTAAATCATTTGTTAAAAATTTATGCTTGGCTTTCACATCATCCAGCAATGTAATCTTTTCATTTTCATAGATAATGATCTCTCCTTTAAAAAGATCGGTTAACGCAACCAGCAAGTTATCCTTTGGATGTACCTTTAAAACTCTATCCATCTTCTGTTAATTAACGCTTTCTTTGATCATGAGTTGTTTTATGGATACCTTATTTTCCATCAATTTTAGGTAATTATTTACTGCTTTTTCAAAATTAGGCAAAGTTCTCAAATCTGCTCCCCAAACTGATTCGTCACCAAGTATTGTGTTTACGATATCATTAGGATTTTCACTCCAAAGCTTACTTAAATAAGCTACTTTGCTGTCGTTAATCAAATATTCCTGATTATTAATTTTACCGAAATATTTATTATTTTTTGTATTGAAAGGTTTCATAAACCTGATATAAGCAGCGAAACCTAAGGCGATTAAATCTGGAACGTTGTGGTATAGCTTAAAGTAATTCTGTAAAATAGGCACAACCCGCATCTCTAGTTTAGATGTATAATTAGCGCTTATGCTTAACCATTGATGGTTAATGTGTGGATTTCTAAACCTATCTAATACGTTTTTGGCAAAAGTGTGCTTTTGTTCTTTTGATATCTCATAAGGTATTGCGGGTGCAATTTCATTGATCATCAAATCACGGATATAACTTTCCATGTCTTCATAATCCATAGCAGATTTAACAGTATCAAATCCGGACAAAAAGGCTAATCCGCAGCTTAAGGTATGAGTTCCGTTTAGTAATCTTAATTTTAATTCCCGGTGTAAGTTGATATCTGGCGTAATAATTACACCGCTATCTGCTTGTGCAAAAGAAAGTTTTTCTTTAACTATCTCGTTCCCCTCAATTGCCCAAAGTCGATAGACTTCTGACATGATCAATAATTCATCCTTATAACCAAGTTGGGTTTTTAATTCATTTAACTGATTTTTATCAGGTTTACCCGGGACGATACAATCTACCAAAGAATTGCAGAAATAATTGTTCTCTTGTAACCAGGTGATAAAATCTTGAGAAAGGTGATTTGTTTTACAGAGGGTTAGTAAAATGTCCTTTAATTGGGTGGCATTATCCACGATCAATTCTGTAGGGACGATTACCAAACCTTTATCTTTTGCACCATTAAATGTGATAAACCTGTGATGTAATAACGCCAATAATTTACCCGGAAAAGAAATTGGGGGATGGGATTTGATATCTTCTTCAACCAATTGAATACCTACTTCTGTGGTATTGCTGATAATAATCTCTAAAGAATCAGAAGCAGCGAAATCTAAGATCTCGTTCCATTGTTTACTTGCTATCAAAACCCTGCTTATCGCTGATGAAACTATATTTTGCTCAATGGTATTGCCGTTTTCTATCCCTTTGATACAAATGGTGTACAGGTTATCCTGGTTATCAAACTCATTGCTACTGCCATGATCGGTTGACTTTACTACCACAATACGTCCATTAAATATGCCTTGTCTGTTTGCCTTATCGATAAAAAAATCTGGCAAACCACGTAGTAAAACCCCTGTCCCAAATTGTAATACTTTTTCGGGCAAATCAAACAGACTTTGTTTTGGCTTTATCAAGCTTTCAGATGAAACCAAGCTTAAGTTTTTCTTATTTAAAATCATGGTCCTATTTATTTGGTGCTTGCTTTAAAAGCCAATACATTAATTCTTTTGCGGCTGTTAAGTTTTGGAAAGTATCGGGTAGTTTTCTGCCATCTATATATTCGTTATATAACCAAGGATCGCCAACGGCGAACACTGTCCCTTTCCCCAATTTGGCTGATGCCATAATAACATCGCCTTTATGCTCTACTACCGCTTTAGCGGGAGTTGTTAAATCAAGCGTACTGATTTCTTTTAAATAAGTTTGTGGCCCAGATGGGAATACGCTGTTTCCGGCATCAATTTTTATCTTGCCCATATCAAATTGAGAGCCTGTAACCGGGTTTTTCAATTCGTATTTAAACTGCATGCCAAACTGCCTTGCTAAATCATTAAAATGTGGAAGTTCACAATTGTTAGAGTCGTTGGCCATCAACAATAAAACGCCTCCTTGTTTAACCCACTCGACAATATTTTGGATATATGGCGCCATCATGTAATGAGGAAATTCTGATTCCTTTTTACTATCTGGATCAACAATAATGTAAGCCGATGAGTTGGCTAAGTTGGAAGCCGTTGGCCCCTCTTTTAAAGTCTCAGTTTTTGCGCCCATATTTCTGATGGTTTCTCCTAGCAATCCAAATCCATCATTATCCCATTCATTCCATACATAATGAAAGCTTTCTGGTTTACATGTGATATCTTTTCTAGTTTCGTTATTGAAATAGTTATCTAACAAAACATTTTTGTTTTTACCGATTTGTTGAATATTTCTCAACTCCATTTCATTACTTGCTAATAAAAAAGCACCCACGCCTTTTGGGTCGTCTTGTACTACTTTTTCACTTAAATAATATTCATAACTTCCATCCCGATAAGGTTTGCCGCCTAAACCTGCAACGCTAACCGTTCCGTTTAAATGAAGCAAACCTTGTGCATCTCTTACCAAAAACTCTTTTTGAATTCCTCTATATCCTTTTTCTGCAACAGCTTCATAGTTACTTGGCAAATAACCAAGTCTAACACCTTTTGCTAAAGCATAAACAAACATGTTAGCAGCAGATGCCTCTAAATAATTTCCTTTTCCGTTTGGTTGGTCTAAAACTTCATACCATAATCCAGATTTTTTATCTTGAACCTTAACAGTTGCATCTGCAAAGCGATTTAGGATATCAACCAACTGTTGTCTTTTAGGATGATTTATTGGGAAATTTTCCAAAACATCTACTAAAGCCATACCATACCAACCCATCGCCCTGCCCCAAAAATTTGGAGAATTTCCAGTTTCTTTATTAGCCCAAGCTTGTTCTTTAGATTCATCCCAACCATGGTAAAGTAACCCTGTTTTAGGGTCTCTAGCATGTTTTTCCATATAAATAAACTGATTTACAATATCATCAAAGGCTTCATTTTGGTGAAAATCTTTCGCATATTCTGCATAAAAAGGTTCGCCCATATACAAACCATCTAGCCACATTTGGTAAGGATAAACTTTCTTATGCCAGAAACCACCTTCTTTGGTTCTTGGTTGCCCTTCCAATTGTTTTCTTAAAGAAGATGCTGCTTTGTAGTATTTATCTTTTCCAGTAACTTGATATAAAAACAATAGCGAACGACCATTTTTTATATTATCGATATTATAATCAGTTAATTTATAACGATCAATCGTTCCATCGTTTTTAACAAAAAAGTCCATGCTGTTTTGAATATAATTGAAATATTTCCCTTCTCCAGTTCGCTTCCAAATGTTCGCAATGCCTTCTAAAACTACACCTTGATCATAAGCCCATTTTACCGGTTTTCCTTCTTCCATTAAAAGAGAATCTGCCCATTTTGTCATTACTGTTCTGGCCATATCTTCAGAAAGAGATAGCTTAGCACTTTGATTTATTATTCCCTTTTTAGACGCACATGATGAAACGATTATCATCATCGTGAAAACAGAAAAGAAAAAATATTTTTTAAACAATTGTGTCATTTATTTAATGGTTAATGCTTTTAAAGATGCTCCTAGAGAGTAAGTAATTTTATCTTTAGATGAGGAAATAGAAGAGTTAGAAAGCTTTACTCCGGCTGTTTTATCTCCAGAAATATTCATCAATGATTTTATATCTGTAAAAGATTTTAAGCCATCAAAACTGATGTTTTTACTATTGTTGATACTAATTAATGGATCAGTTTTAACAATTAATAAATTTAGATTTTTGATGGTGATATTGCTCGCCTCAGTTAATTCTACACCTTCATTAGCTTGTATGGTAAGGTTCTCCAGATAAATATCACGAATATTCATTTCTGGCAAACCTCTTATAAAGATAGCTTTAGAAGCTCCATCACAAGAAATATTCCTAATATGAAAATCTTTAAATTGTGGAGTTTCTTCTGTTACCGGGATCAATTGAACTTTTGGTGCCTCTCTAATTTCTCCTGCTAATGGAACAGGATCCTTTGCGGCATAATACATATCAAAAAGTATGGCTTCGCCGGCAATATCTTTCATATTGATATCTGAAATATAAATTTTTTCTACTACACCTCCACGTCCTCTTGTGGTTTTAAAACGTAATCCAATATCGGTACCAATAAATGAATTATTATAAACAAATAAGTTTCTTGCTCCTCCAGACATTTCACTACCAATTACAAACCCACCATGGGCGTGATAAACAACATTATTACGAGCAATTAAATTTTCGGTTGGCATTCCACGTTTTCTACCGTCGGCATCTCTTCCAGATTTGATACAAATTCCATCATCGCCAACATCAAATGTTGAGTTTTCTATCATTACATTTTTACAGGATTCTATGTCAACACCATCACCATTTTGAGCATAAAAAGGGTTTTTTGCGTAAACTCCTCTAAGCGTTAAATCTTCGCACATCAACGGGTGTAAACACCAAGCTGGCGAGTTTTGAAACGTAACATCTTCTAATAATACCTTTTTGCAATTGGTTAAAACCAATAAATTTGGTCTAAAAAAATCTTTCATATCGGCATAATCAGCCAAACTTTTGCCCGCTATAAGTACGCTAGCATCTTTTGTTTGATCGCCTTTAAGGTAACTTGCAGATGGATACCATGTTTTTTTATCCTCGCTTACTAAACCTCCAGATTTTAAAAGGTTTTTCCATTGAGATTCTGTTAGTTTATCTTTTTTAACAGATCGCCAAACATCTCCATTTCCATCAATTATTCCTTTTCCGGTAATCGCTATGTTTTCTAAATCGGAACCAGAGATGGGAGATTCATTTCTAACCGAAGGCTTACCTTCCCAATTTCCCTCAATTAATTTGTATTGATTTTTATCTTTTGTAAACTGTAAAATGGCATCTCGTTTAATATGCACATTCACATTGCTTTTCATGTAAATAGGGCCAGTTAACCAAATTCCTCCTGGGACTAGAACTACACCACCACCGTTCTTACTGCATTTTGAAATGGCATCATTAATGATTTTTGTGTTTAAGAAAATACCATCGCCTTTAGCTCCATATTTACTAATATCAAAAGTATCCCTCTTAAATACTGGAGTTTTTATAATTGGCATTTTTACCTTAAAGTAGTTGATAAAGGCTAAAGAATCTGTAATACCAGATGAATTAGTCCTTAATTTGGAACTAGTATTTGCGCTGCATGATATTAAGATGGTTTGTGATAATAATCCTAAAAGGATGATTTTAAAATTTCTCATTCGTTTATTTCTTAATATTAAATTATTCAACATTAGTAACCTTGCTAAATAAGGATTTCTAAGTCGGATAAGTAAAAATGTAAATTTCTAAATGTAATCTTGGTTTATAAAAAACGGCATTTATTGGCTGTAGAAAACATTGTTTCTAAACAATTTTAAGGATTTTAAGCGTGGTATTTAGCCATTATAAGCTATTTATTTGTGCAATCGTTACCGG
>JBBRYE010000058.1:0-20896 GCA_038237895.1 Sphingobacteriales bacterium
ATAAACGGCATGTGATAATCCATTAAAACCACGTCGTATTTTTTGCCTTTTGTTAAAAATTGTAAAGCTTCTAATCCGTTTTTAGCCTCAGTAACTTTAATGTTTTTTAATAATAACATTTGCCTTAAAATAAGACGGTTGTTTTCATTATCATCAACTACTAAAACATTTTTAATGTGCGAAAGATCACTAGTTGGGAGAGAATTTCCTTCCTCGGCTTTAAGCCTAATCTTAAAATAAAAAGTACTGCCTTGCCCTACTTTACTTTTTAACTGAAGTTTACTACCCATTAAACCCAAGAGTTTATTTGATATAGTAAGCCCTAAACCTGTACCTCCATATTTTTTGGTGGTTGATGCGTCTTCTTGTGAGAAGGCCTCAAATATTTTACTTTGTTTTTCAGATTGTATTCCAATACCTGTATCTCTAACTTCAAAGTGAAAGTCTATCTCTTTTTTTGTAATATCACTTTTGGCATAAATTTTAAGTTCAATTTCACCAGTTTCGGTAAATTTAACTGCATTCCCTAAAAGATTTACTAATACTTGTTTTAAACGGATATTATCTACGTGAACAAATCTTGGCAGATTTGGATCAATGTTTAAAAGTACTTCTAAACCTTTATTTTGAGCCTGATAACTGATGATATCAGAAGCTTGGCTACTTACCTCAAAAAGATCAGACTTTTCTATATCTAATTCTAGTTTGCCTGCTTCAATTTTAGAAAAATCTAAAATATCGTTAATGATAGCTAATAATGAATTTGCAGATTGATTTACAATTTTAAGATATTGTTGCTGAGTTTGATTAAGGGTAGTTTTTAACACTAAATCTGTAAAACCGATAACCCCATTTAATGGCGTACGAATTTCATGACTCATGCTTGCCAAAAATTCGGATTTTGCACTATTAGCTTCATCCGCTAAAAATTTTGCTTTTTTTAAGTCGCTACGATGTAAATAGTTTTCATTAATGTCCTGAAAAATTCCATATATACGCACACATTTTCCTTTATGAAATTCTGGTTTTCCAATGGTATGTATCCATGTGTAATTTCCCTTTGCCGTATACATTTGTAATTCCAGATCATAAGGTATACCTTTTTCTGTGGCATTTGTAATGGCATCTACTATAACTTTTTTGTGTTTGGCAGTAAAAAATGAAATTGCAGTTTCAAAATCAGGGGCAAAATCTTCTTCAACCTCATGAATGTTTTTTGTAATCTTAGACCAGTAAATAGTTTGGTTTATTAGATCAACTTCCCAAGTGCCAATTTTAGCTACCTCGTTGGTTTGTTCTAACATTTCTTTTGTGCGCTTTAAATCTGCTTCTAGTTGGTGCCTTTCGGTAATATCTACAGCGTTACCAATTATATATTTATCGCCATTCGCATCTGTTTCTAAAACATTATTAAATAGCCAGGTTAATACATTGCCTTTTTTATGCTTGGTATACATTAAACCCTGCATTTTACCCGTTTGCTTAATACCTGAAAGATACATTTGCATTGATTCTTGCCTAAATTCTGGCACAAAATCTTTTAGATAATTACCAACTAAATCTTCGGTTTCATAACCTAAACTTTTTGCTCCTGCACTGTTAATTGTTATAATTTTTCCTTCTAAATCATGGGTGCACATAAACCCTGAAGAGTTTTCAAAAAAAGCCCTAAGCCTAGCTTCAGAACGCTCTATAACAATTTCTTTTTCCTTTTCTGTTGTGATATCACGGGCAATTGCAAAAAACAGTTTGCTAGAAGGTTCTGGCGTTGCAGCCCATTGTAATAATTTATAATTATCGTTTATACATCTTAATCTGTTTGTAAAAACAACAGTCTTATTTCCATTTGCTAAACTTTGTAATTTATTTTTAGTTTCTACCAAGTCATCAGGATGGATAAAATCATACAGCGAGCGATTTAAAATATAATCTTCTTTATAATCTAAAAGCTTATCAAAAGCTGGGTTTGTATTTTGAAAAACACCCTCTCCATTAAAAACACAAATTATGTCCTTAGATATTTTAAAAAGCTCGTTAAAATTTTCTGTTTCTTGCACTTTTCTTTGTTGGGTGATTAATTCTAAAACAGAATCTCCCAAAATTTTTAATGCTTCTTTTTGATTGTCATCTAATTTGCGAGGCACTCTGTCTATTACACAAAGTGTCCCAAGGTTATATCCGTTAGAATCTTTTAATGGATAACCTGCATAAAACTTAATATTTGGTTCAGAAGTTACTAAAGGATTGTTTTTAAAGCGAAAGTCTTTTGTGGCATCTTGCACTTCCATAATTTCTTGCCCTAAAATGGAATGATGGCAAAAAGCGATATCTCTTGGCGTTTCATTGATATCTAAACCTACCTTAGATTTAAACCACTGCCTATCTTCATCAATTAATGAAACTAGAGAAATTGGAGTATTACAGATTAATGATGCAAGTTTTGTAAATCTATCAAATGTTTCTTTTGGAAGAGTATCCAAAATTTGATAGCTCTTTAAAGCTGCTAATCTTTTTTCTTCTAAAGAAGATTGATGGTTTGTTTGCATCTTAAACTAACAAATAAATTTGATTCCAATAAGAGGTATAAACGTAATTTTTACCAGTTAAATATTGATTTTCAAATTTACATATTAAGAAACTTCATTTTAAGAAAACGAAGGGTATGCTAAAAAATTATTAATTAACTGTATCACAAGATTAATTTCCTTTTTTATCCTTATAAAATAAATATTAATTAAAATCGGATCAAAATCTGGTTCGCCTTCAAACTTTCTGGCAATATTACTTAACTCTATTAAACCTACTGAAGATGAAGTGCCAATTAATTTGTGTGCTGTTGCTTTTATGCCAACTAAATTATTTGAGAATATAAATTCTTCAAACTTTTTTACTGAAAATTCTAGCTCTACCAAAACCATCTTTAATATTTCTTTGGCCGTCTCAATATCCTGACCTAAATATTGAAACATACGGTCTGTATTGAAATGCTTTTTTGTATTGAAGGTCTCTAAGCTACTTGAAATCATATCTTAACAATTTATTAATGCTATTACGATAACCATATTTGTTTAGTTACCTATTTTATTGAAATAAAATAATTTACCTCTATTTAAAATTTAAATAATTTTATTTAAGAAAATATAACCTATTTGAAAGTTTTCCGTACAAGATTTCATGGCAGTTGTGCTGATTGCCAAATGGAAGATTTTTAATCAGATTGTAAAATTGGGTTAATAATCTTTTCTAAGTTTTATTGTGTAAAATGCCCGATCTCAGAACGTGAGAACGGGCATTTTTATTTTATGTCTTATAGCGCTCAAATCCTCATTTGTATATTTATTTACCAAGCATAGCTAATTTTTATTATTTTAAAAATGATAATGTTTTGATTTGTATGATGAGTGATACTGTTAGACAAATAAATTATAAATGAATAGCATTAATAATAAAGTTTATAACTTTCAGCTAATAATTATCAATATCATATTTTGGGTTTTATTAACCCTACCTGCGTTCTTGTTTAGATACAACGGCCCAGCAAACAATTTTTCACAGTATTTTATTTATAGGGCATTAATAAATAATACCATTTTAGCAATTATTTTTTATGCAAATGCTTATTACTTCTTTCCCTCCATTTTAAAAAAGAAAGGTGTCCTTTTATATCTTTTAACAATTGCTGTTTCTTTACTGATAGTTTGGTTTTTATCAAAATATGTAGATGAACAACTTTTCCCTATCAAAAGGAAATGGGGCAAACCCTTTTTCCCTAATTTAATCTCCTACATATTTATAATTGGTACCAGTTGCAGCTATAGAATTATCATTGATAATTTATTGTTTCGTAAATTAAATGAAGATAAAGAAACAGAAAATCTTAAAACCGAGTTGAGTTTTTTAAGGTCTCAGATAAGTCCGCATTTTATGTTTAATGTATTAAATAACCTGGTTTCATTGGCTCGTAAAAAAAGCGATAAAATGGAACCTGCATTAATTCAACTAAGTAATTTATTGAGGTATATGCTTTATGAGGGAACACATGGTAAGATTAGTTTAACACAAGAGCTAAAATATTTGAATGGCTACATAGATCTTCAAAAACTAAGATTTGGCGATGATGTAATTATTATATTTACTGCTGAGGGCGACCTAGAAAACTTTGATTTAGAACCCATGTTATTAATCCCATTTGTAGAAAATGCTTTTAAACATGGCATGGGAACTATTGAAAACCCAATGATCAAAATTAAGTTAACTGCGGTTAATAAAACTTTAAACTTTTTTGTTGAAAATGATATTGCAGACATCGGCGAAAGCAAAGATGATAGCTCTGGAATTGGATTAAATAACGTTAAACGAAGATTAGACTTGCTGTATAAAAACAATTATGACCTAAATATCTTAAACGAAGATGGTAAATATATTGTGAATCTTAAATTAACAGCAAATGATTAATTGCTTAGTAATTGACGACGAGAAATTAGCTCGTGAGTTAATGGAAGATAACATCAATCAGGTTCCATTTTTAAATTTGATAAGCCTATGTAAAAACGGAATTGAAGCTTTAGAAATCATTAAAAAAGAAAAAATTGATCTTATCTTTTTAGACATACAAATGCCAGGAATAAGCGGTTTACAATTATTAAAAACTTTAGCCAAACCCCCAATGGTAATTTTGGTTACCGCTTATGAAAAATATGCTTTAGATGGTTTTGATTTAGATGTATTAGATTATTTATTAAAACCAGTTCCGTTTGATAGGTTTTTAAAAGCTGCAAACAAAGCTTTTGATTTTTACAACTTAAACTCGCAAAACGAAAATTCTCAAAACATCAAAAAAGACTATCTTTTTGTTAATGCAGATTATGCTAACATCAAGATAAAAATTGGCGATATAGAATATATAGAGGCTCTAAAAGATTATATTAAAATTTATTTATTGGGTAATGAAAAGCCAATTATCACTCGTTTAAGTATGCGATATTTAGAAGAAAAGTTACCTGTAGAAGATTTCTTACGAATTCATAAATCTTTTATTGTTTCATTAAACCACATGATTGCTTTTAAACGTAACCATGTTATACTTCCAGGTAAAGAAATTTCTGTTTCTGATCATTATAGAGATTCCTTAATTCAACACATAAATAATAAAAATTTATAAATCTAATCTCTATATAAAAGCCTTTCATCTACAAATAAGATGGCTAGGTATAAAACAATTCAAATTAATAATTTAGCTAACTATTATTGTTTCAAAATTAACGCAAAAATGAAAATCTTATCTTTTTACTTTACCCTATTATCTGTTTTGTTATTTACTAGCTCTTTAATAGCACAAGACGCTTTAGAAATACCAACCTCAAAATCTGCCGTAAAAATAGATGGCAAGCTAACTGAATTTTCAGATTCTTTGGCTAATTATGATAAAACCACAAAACTTTATTATGCTTTTACTCATGATCAAAACAATCTTTATGTTTTTTTAAAAGCCAATAAACCAATGGAAGGAAATAAAATTATGGCAGGCGGTGTAAGTGTTTCTGTTAATGCAACTGGCAAGAAGAAAGCTGTTTCAGCTATTACTTTTCCAATTGTAGATCGTACTGCAATGATGGCAGAAATGAGAAATAGAGGTAATAGGAATGGCGAAAACACAACTCAAAAAACGCCAGAAGAAAGAGCTAAAGAAAGAACCGAAATGAGACAAAAAACACTAACTAGTTTAAAAGAAATTAAGGCAACTGGTTTTAGTGATATTACAGTAGAAAGTATATCTATCTATAACACTTACGGAATTAAAACTGGCATAAATTATAATGATAAAAACGCATTAATTTATGAACTGGCTATTCCTTTAAAACTAGTTGGCTTGGATGCTACTACTGCTAATGAATTTGCAATCAATATTAAATTAAACGGAATTGAAATTCCAGAAAATACCGGAAGTGGTGGTTTTGGTGGAGGAGGAGATGGTGGAAGAACCTTTAGTGGTGGCGGCGGTGGCGGTAGCTACGTTGGCGGCAGCGGCAGAAGCGGCGGACAAGGTAGTTCTGATTATATGTCGCTATTCTCTCCAACAGATTTTTGGGTTAAAGCTAAATTAGTTAAGTAACATTTTGGCTAACTGCATATTATGTTAAAACAAATATTGAGTTTTGCGATAACCATTTAATAATAAATTATTTAAAATTAATAATAATGAAAAAAATATACTTACTTCTAATTTGCCTTTTGGCTTTACAAGGATTAAAAGCGCAAACAAAATTAGAAGTTAGCGGAGTTGTTAAAGATTCTTTAGACAACCCCATAATTAGCGCTGCGGTTAAACTAGTTTCTGCTAAAGACACCACTTCTGCTATCACCAATTTAGATGGGATTTTCGTCTTCAATAATATAAAATCTTCTGAGTTTGTGTTAACAATTACTGCCTTAGGCTACCAACCCATAAAAAGAAGGTATTTGAATGATGCAAAAGCCATTAGAATTGTTTTAGACCCAATTATTTTAAAAAATGATAGTAAAGTTTTAAATGAAGTTGTAGTAAACGGAACACCCGATGTAACCGTGAAAGAAGATACTTTAGAATATAGAGCTGGGGCTTATAAACTGAAAGAGAATGCTTTAGCCGAAGATTTACTAAAAAAACTTCCCGGAATTGAAGTAGATAGAGATGGCAACGTAACGGCGCAAGGTAAAGCAATTACTAAAATCCGTATTAACGGTAAAGATTTTTTTGGTGGCGATGTAAAAACAGCAACACAACAATTACCTGCGGATGTTATTGAGAAAGTTCAAATCATTGATGATTATGGCGATCAAGCAAATATAACTGGGGTTAAAGATGGTGATCCTGATAAAATTTTAAATTTTACCATTAGAAAAGATAAAAACAAAGGCTACTTAGCCAGAGGAATTGTAGGTGGTGGAGATAAAGAACGTTACCAAGGTTCTGTTTTTGCAGCTTCTTTTGATAACAATCAGCAATTAGCTGTACTTGGAAATTTCAACAACACCAATGCAAATGTTTTCAGTTTAACCCAAGGTGCAACCGGTGGTGGCGGCGGTGGCAGACGAGGTGGAGGTGGTTTTGGCGGTGGCGGAAGCAATGACGGCTTAACAAACGTAAATTCAATTGGCTTTAACTACCGAGATGTATGGGGACCAAAAGTTACAGCTTATGGGAGTTACAGCTTTTCAAATAAGGATAACAATACCAATAGCACAAACCTAAACACTTTATTAGGTGGTGGTGTGGTTTTAAATAACAATACCTTAGATAACTCTGAAACTAAAAGCAACAATCATAGATTTAACTTTAATATAGAGTACAAAATTGATAGTTTAAACTATCTTAAAATAAGCCCTAATCTTTCTTTTGGAAACAACAACTCTGGTTACATTTCAAATTTTACCAACCAAAGTCCAAATACAAATACCTTTGGAAATTCAGTAAATAATGCTGCTAATTCAAATCCTAATTACGGAGCAGAGTTTTTATACAATCATAGGTTTGGGGCACAAGCTAGAAATTTATCTTTTGAGGGTTCTTTCAATTCTACTAGTACCAATCAAGACCAAGATTATTTATACAATGTGTATAATACCCAATCGAAACAGTTAGAAAAATATCAAAACCAAATTATCAATGGCGATAATAAAAATGATAACGTAAGGTTACGCCTATCCTACACAGAACCTTTAACTAAAACCAAAAACTTAGAATTTAATTATGCTTATGGTTTCGCCAGAGCAGATAATAATAGACAAGTAATGAATAGTAACGTTTTTGGCCAAAATCCAACATTTGATGCTGCTCAAAGTAATCAATATGTTTCTGATTATATTACTAACCGATTTGGAGCAAATTATCGTGTAAACGAAAAGAAATATAATTACAGTTTAGGTTTTGCGGTACAACCTGCAACATTAACGGGTACAAATAATCCTGATAGGATAGTTACCAATATTTTTCCAAATGCAAGATTTAGCTATAAATTTTCTAGAACCAAAGAGTTAAGTTTTAATTATAACGGAAGGTCAAATCAACCTAGTTATAATCAGTTACAACCCATACAAGATAAATCTAACGCTCAATATTACGTAACAGGTAACCCCAACTTACTGCCAGAATTTACCAATACTGCCAATATTAGATATAACAATTTTGATTTTGCGAGTGGCAATGTATTATTCACTAATTTATCTTATAATTTCACTAATGATAAAATAGTAACAAGCGTTACCAATTATCCTATAGCTAATGATCGTACCGTATTGCAAAACACTACTTATACCAATGCCAATGGATTTTATACTTTAAATGGGTTTTATGCTTTTTCTAAACCATTTTTGGATAAGAAATATGTAGTTAGATTAAGAGGTTCTGCTTTTTATAATAACAATATTTCTTTTGTAGATAATGTATCTAATACAGGCAAAAACTTAATTTTAAGTCAAAGATTAGGTGTTCAAATTAACCCTGCTGCATGGTTAGATGTGGAGCCATCTGGAACTTACACTTACAATAGAAACAATAACACCATTAATACAAGAGCAAACTCTGAAGTTAATTCTTATTCAACCAGTTTAGATTCTAAAATATATTTCTTAAAAACTTGGGTTTGGGGTACCACCTTAGATAAAACTTTTAATAGCGGTTATAATAGTATTAGTAGCAATCCGTTTATCATAAACACTTATTTAGAAAAGCAATTTTTTAAGGGTAAAAAAGGTAGTTTAAAACTACAAGCATTTGATTTATTGGATCAAAGTACCAGTCTTTCTTATACCGCTACAAGCACCTCAACCATATTATCTCAAAGCAACAGATTATCAAGATATTTTATGCTAAGCTTTACTTTCAATATCTCAAAATTTGCTGGTGGTAATACCACTATTCCAGATAATATTGGTGGCGAAAGAAGAGAGTATAGAAGAGATTAAAAAATAATATTTGGGCGTTACATCATTTGCCTAAAGGGGCAAATGATGTCGGGCTTTCCGCTAAATCTTTTTTTCAGAAAAAGAAAAAAAGTATACCGCTGCAATCCCTAACGCAAAAAAACTCATATTTCTCTCCAATAATCTTCCTCAAAATTGAGGTTAAAGAAAGATGTTTTTGGCTTTAAATTTAAATAAGGATAAGTAACTTTTGAAAGATATAAACCTTGAGGATGTGCAGGGGAAAGAATTTTAGGTGTTTCTAATTTAATAAGGTAATTTTCAAATTCATTAATAGCTAATTTCCCCTCTCCTACTTTTAATAATTGCCCAACAATTATCCTGATCATTTTCCCTAAAAAACGGTTAGCAGAAATCTGGAACCTCAGCCTATCTCCGCTTTTATTCATCAACCATTTGGCCTCAGAAATGTAACAAATGGTATGTTCGTTTTTATCTGGGGCGGTACAAAACGGACGGTAATCGTTATATTTCAGCAATAAAGAAGTTGCAGATCTAAGCTTTTCTACATCAACATTTAATCCTAAATAAAACGAACTAAATGGATTTAAAAAAGGGTCTTTAATAGTGTGGATGAAATAATCATACTTTCTTTGTATCGCATCAAACCTTGCATGAGGCAAACCATCCATTTTAACAATGTCAAAAACAGAAATATCAGCTGGTAAAAGCTTGTTTAATCTAAAAAAGAAAACCTCATCTAAATTAACATCAACATCTAAATGGAAAAAAAACTGACTGGCGCTAACCTTGGCATCTGTTCTGCCACAACCATTTATATCAACTTCTATCTTTAAGATCTGCTTTAAGCTTTCCTCAATATTTTTTTGGACAGTATGATATTTTCCGTTTTTTTGCCAACCCTTATAATTTGCACCAACATAAGCAATGTGGAAGAAATATCTCATTTAAAAATGACTGACTTTACCTTACTGGCTTTGGAAAAACAATTGAACTTTCATGCCCTTCTGCATCTACAGATTGAACTGCAAAAAAGTAGTTATCCTTAGAATATGGTAAAGTAATTTGGTTATCGCTTACATAAATTTTCTTCTCCCAAAAAGGTGATGTAGTTTCACGCATTAAAATATAATAACCTGCTGGTTTAATACTTTTTGGAGCTTCCCATTTTAAGGTAGTATTGTTTGTTAAATCTGAGGTTACAATGCCTACATTAACTGGAGAAGCTGGTGCTTTGGTAATATTTGCCAATACAGCTAAATTCATCCGACAAACTTTTTGGATATAATTATAATCTGCAAAATCTGGCATATCTCCATAATCCACACCTTTTTCTACTCTTACATCTTGGTGTTGTCTATTAAAATTCTCGTTCATTTCTGTAAACCTTACTGCAGCAAAACCTTCTTGAGAAAAAGCGGTATGGTCGCCACCACGTAGGTAACGGTCTCTTCTATAAATCAATTTTACATCCAACTGGTCAACATATCTTTCAGCAACCTCTTTTACATAACGGGCAAATTCTCTCGCGGGGCTATCATTTTCTCCGCCAACAGCAATTCTTTGTCCTCCTTCTTGCTTAGTTTCAGTAACTGGTACACCTTCACTAAAAACCCTTACAGATCGATTGTCTTTTAAATCTGTTTGTTCGCCATAAGTATTACCCACAATGTCATTTGTAATCATTGCCACTACATTCCAACCTTCTGCTTTTGCTTTTTTAGCTAAATGAGTTGCGCCATATAATCCTTGCTCTTCGCCCACTGCAGCCATAAAAATAATGGTTGCGCTATATTTTTGCTTACTCATTACCCTTGCCAATTCCATTACAGTTGCTGTTCCAGAAGCATCGTCCACCGCTCCAGGAGCTTTTGAAACAGCATCATTAGCTTGTGAAGCCCTTGAGTCATAATGGCCAGAAACTATAAATATCCTATCATCAGATGGATCAGTACCGGGCAATGTTGCCAATACATTTTTCAAAGTTGCATCTTTAGGAACCCTATTACCATCGGCAGGCTGAATAAAAGTGTCAAAAGAAACATTCAACCTCCCACCACTTTCTGTACTGTATTTTTCGAATTCACTTTTTATCCAATTTCTTGCAGCACCAATTCCTATAGTTTTGCTAGTAGTATCGCTTAAAGTATGGCGAGTGCCAAAACTTACCAGCTTCCTGACTGTTGCCTCCACGTTTTTTGCAGAAACATCATTCACCATATTTTTGATATTGATGTCTTGTTTAATGATGGCAGTTTGCGCTAAACAAATGTTGGTAACGAAAAGTAGAAGGATGAGTTTGATATATTTCATATAAAATTGAGTTTAAAGAAAGTTCAATATCTTAATTTAGAATGATTTATCAAGTAACAAAATTATAGAAGAAATAATTTTTCTGAAATTAAACGATATAAATCATGATTCTTTTGATTGATGTGGTTAATTCAGATTAGTTAAATTTTGATTAGTTAAATTAGTGCTTTAATAGCAAAAACATTTAAGTTTCTCCCCCAAATTTCACTGATTACGCTGAATAAGCTTCATAATCGTCAATCATCTTGCTAATCCTAAAATCCTATTTATCAAGGTTCAGACAAATTAAAACTCTGCTTTCTATGTGCTATTTCCTCCGTGTCCTCAGTGGTAAAACAAACAATCTCAAATATCAAAACTCTGATGTCTATATGGAACTTCTACCTCTCCATAACCTTCTTCTTGTAGTTTGTCCTTAAAATTAAACTGAACTTTCGGCTCGCCGTGAACCAAGAAGATTTTCTTGATTTTACTTTTATCCTGACAAGCTAAAAAATGTAATAAATCATTTTGATCGCCATGAGCGCTCATAGATTGCAAGGCTTTTATTTTTGCATTAACTGGATAATAATCTCCAAAAATACTGACAGGGTTTACGCCGTTTTTCAATCTCCCCGCAAGGGAGGCAGGTTCTGCATAACCCACCATTAAAATGGTACAATTTGGGTTTTCAATGTTGTTTTTTATATGATGCTTCACTCTTCCGGCTTCGGCCATGCCGCTTGATGATATAATAACCATTGGCGAATGGTCTTCATTTAAGGCTTTAGATGCTTCTGTATCCTCTATAAAACTTAAGCCTTTAAAATCGAATGGGTCATCATCAACCTTTAAAACTTCCTGCACATCATCGTTAAAATTATAAGGAAAAGATTTTACCACCATCGTTGCTTTTTCTGATAGCGGGCTATCCACAAAATATTTTACATTGGGCAGTTTCCCTTTTAATTCTAAATTATTTAAGGAATATAAAATCTCTTGCGTACGCCCAACGCTAAAAGCTGGGATAATCACTTTACCTTTTCTGTTTACACAGGTGTCCTCAATAATCTGTAAAAGTTTATCTTCTGCAGGGTTTGCATCGTCATGTAAACTATCGCCGTAGGTAGATTCAATTAAAATATAATCGGTTTGCCTAAAAGGATTTGGAGCCTTTAAAATTAAATCTTTATACCTGCCAACATCGCCACTAAAGGAAATTTTTACTGCTTCTTTGCTATCTTCCTTAATATTTAAATGAACCGAAGCACTTCCAATAATATGCCCGGCATCTTCAAAAGAAACGGTTGCACCATCAAATAAATGGTAAACTACGCCGTATTTTACTTTCTTAAACAAGGTTAATGCAGCCATTGCATCTTTTGTAGTATATAAAGGTTCAAACAAGGGTTTTCCTTCTTTCTCTCTTTTTTTATTGGTATATCTAATATCGTTTTCTTGGATTTTTGCGGAGTCTAACAACAAGATTTTACAAAGCGCAAAAGTTGCTGGTGTGCAAATAATATCGCCTTTAAACCCTTGGGCAACCAAACGCGGAATTAAACCAGAATGATCTATATGTGCATGAGAAAGCACTAAATAATCAACGGTTTTTGGCTCGAAACCAAAATCTTCGTTCATGGCATTGGTTTCCGAACCTTGACCCTGAAACAAGCCACAGTCTAATAATATTTGTTTGCCGCTATCGGTTTTTATAAGGTGTTTACTGCCAGTAACGGTTTGTGCGGCACCATGAAATGTAATTTTCATAAAATTTTTATAATCGGTTTATAAAGGTAATGTAAGAATTATTTGAATGTTTTTGAATTCATTTTAATAAAGATTACACAACAAAGTCCTATTGTTATGTACAAGTATTTGGACTAATTGGATATTGTGCCCTTCGACTACGCTCAGGGTGACAAAGATTTTATATGATTTCTCGATGTCATGCTGAGCGGAGTCGAAGCATTATTAATTTTAGAACCTTGGTTATTCAGAGAACTTTAATTGGTGCATTAGTGGCTCGTTAAAAAAATAAAACTAAAAAAATAGTTTGTAAACTAAAATATTAGTTTTATATTTGATTATAGCAATTTTAAAGACATGGATAAAGAGATAAAAGAATTAACCAAGGCAGAGGAACAATTAATGCAAATACTTTGGGATTTAGAAAAAGCATTTGTAAAAGAGATTATTGCACAATTGCCTATTCCAAAACCAGCCTATAATACCGTTTCTACATTTATTAGAATTTTAGAAACCAAAGGATTTGTAGATCATATTGCTTTTGGTAAAACGCACCAATATTTTCCGGTGGTGAGTAAAGAAGAATATAAAACTTTTGCAACCGATAAATTAATGGATGGTTATTTCGAAAACTCGGTAGAAAGTATGTTCTCTTACTTTGTTAAGAAAGAAAAAATTGATTTAGCAGAAGCCGATGAAATTTTAAAAATGATTGAAAAACTTAAAAACAAATAGCAATGAACTGGGTCAATTATCTCATACAGGTCAACCTTTATTTAGTTGTATTTTATGCATTTTATCAACTTTTTTTAAAGGAAGAAACCTTCTTTAATTTAAACCGAACCTATTTATTAGGTGCAGCATTTTTTTCGATAATGATACCAATGGCGAGGGCAAAATGGGTAAAATCTCTGTTTATTACAGAGCAAGTGCAAACCAGTTGGGCAAATGTAAACGTGAGGATTATGCAAGGTTTTGCTAGCCCAATTGCAGAAGATAATAACTGGGCTTTAGGCGATTATTTAACCTTAATTTATCTAGTTGTTTTTACATTTTTAATAATCAGGTTAGTTTATCAACTTATAAAAGTTAAACAGCTTTTTAAGAATGAAAATTCCGCAGAAGCATTTTCATTTTTTGGGAAAATAAAAATTAATCCAGATTTAACAAACCAAAAAGAGATAGAAAAACATGAGTTGATTCATGCTAAACAGCTTCACTCTGCCGATGTTATCTTTTTTGAAATTTTAGCAATCATCAATTGGTTTAATCCTGTTTGCTATCTCTATAAAAAAGCCATTAAACATATTCATGAGTTTATTGCCGATGAAGAAGCAGTAAAATTGAGCGACAAAAAAGAATACGCTATTCTATTATTTAGTAAAAACTTCGGGATAAACCCAAACCAGTTAACCAATAATTTCTTTAACCAATCATTATTAAAAAGGAGGATAAAAATGTTAGACAAACAAAAATCAAAAAAAGCAGCTATTCTAAAATATGGCTTATCTGCACCGCTATTTTTATTGGCAATCATTCTTTCATCAGCTAAAATTAGCGAGAATAAAACGATTGATAAAATTGCTCATGTTGTTGAACCAAAGAAAGCAATTGCTGATATTGTTGTACCAAAGGTGGTGGAAAATTTGGTTAATAAACCCTTAAAAAAAGAAGTGAAAGCTATAAAAAAGGATGATTTCTCAGGATTAAAAAAATATTTAGCTAGTACAATAAAATATCCAACAGAAGCAAAAACAAAATCAATTGCAGGAAATATTGTTATTAAATTCAATATAGATAATAATGGTTTAATTGAAAATCCAAAGGCAATAAATTGGCCTCAAAGTGCTCTAGCCAAATCGGCTTTAAACGTTATAAATAATTTTAAAGATAAACTTAATATTAAAGAAGATGAATATACTATATCGTTTCTTTTCCTTATTGAAGGAACTCATGAAATAACATATTTAAATGATGATGAAGTAGGAACTTTAAAAAATTTCGTTGGGTCTGTAGAGATTGAGGCTTTTACAAATGATTTAATAATTCCTCTTAATGAAGTTAAAAAGACAGATACTATCATTGATCCGAAAATGGTTCGCCCAGAAATGGTGTTTTCTAAGGTAGATGCTGTACCGTCATTCCCGGGCGGTTTACAAGCCTTTGGAAAATTCTTAGGTGGAAATTTAAATTATCCAAAAGCAGCAAAAGATGCCAAAATTGAAGGAAGAGTTTATGCTCAATTTGTTGTAGAAAAAGACGGCAGTTTAACTGATATTAAAATTGTGAGAGGGATTGGCTATGGTTGTGATGAAGAGGCATTGAGGGTTATAGCCATATCTCCAAAATGGAATCCTGGAGTACAAAATGGAGAGAAAGTAAGGGTAAGTTATACTGTTCCTATTTTCTTTCAGATTATGGATAAAAAGTTACCTCCGCCGCCACCTCCAATAGAAATTAGATTCATTAAAAAATCACTATTTCTTATTGATGGTGTAGAATATAATGGTAGTGACAGAATAAATAAAGTTAAAAATGGTCCTGGTACAGTAACTGTTTTAAAAAGCGAAGAAGCCATAAAAAAATATGGTGATAAGGCTAAAGATGGTGCAATTGAAATCACCACAAAAAAGAAAGATTAATAAATATGTGAATTGAATCAGGTGGGTTTTTACTATATGTCACATTGAGCGGAGTCGAAATGTTTTAAAAATGACTTCGACTTCGCTCAGCCTGACAAACGTGTTATATATTGACTACTCTGCTTGCGCACTAACCGTAGTCCCGGGTTTACCAATGGTTTTATAATTTCCATCTCCCTTTAAAACGGCAGCCATTAACGTATTATTCAGCAATAAATCTTTCGCTTTTTTAAGCTCTAAATCATATTGAAATGCTTGTTGTGCTTTTCCTTTCTCAAAGTAATAACGTTGCGTAATCTCACTTTCTAATACACGTTTTATTTCTGGTTTAAATTCTGTTAAATCTTTTTTCTTACTGTAAGAAACTTTAGCTTTTAGGTTATCGTATTCTGTTTTAATTTCTTCCCACTTTTTGTCACTTATTGCATCATCTTTTAAACTGGCTAATGTTTGTTCTGTTGGCGTTTGATAGTTGTAATCTTTACCCTCTAAATAGGAAACAAAATTTTGATAATCAGCATCACTCAACTGAAAATTAATGGCTGGAGAAATAGTTGGGTGTTTTTTTACAAACTCTGTAGCGTAATCAAAAATGTAATACTTGGTTACCAAAACTTGAGTAATCTGATGAAACCTGTAAGGCTCCACATAAACATCAGGATAAATCCCGCTTCCGTTATAAACAGAGCGACCAATTTTTGTTTTATAGGCCGTCATTAAAGAATCAGGAATTTTATCTACCGATCCATCTTCATTCCTATGGGTGTAATCTAAAGCCTGAATACATCTGCCAGAAGGCGTATAATATTTAGCAACCGTAATTTTAACTAGGCTATTGTAAGGCAAATTAAATGTTTGTTGTACCAATCCTTTTCCAAAACTCCGCTGACCAATTATCACTGCTCTATCTAAATCTTGTAAAGAACCGGCCACAATTTCAGAAGCTGAAGCAGAGCGGCTATTCACTAAAACTACCAAAGGAATTTGAGGGTCTAAAGGGTTGATGTATGTTTTATAAGCAATCGTTTTTTCAGGATTTTTACCTTTTTGCACCACAACTTCTATATCTCTATCTACAAAAAGATTAACAATTTTTACTGCTTCTTGTAAAATGCCACCGCCGTTATATCTCAAATCTAATATCAAACCTTTAGGATTATTTTTATTGATGTTTACCAGCGCATCTTTAACTTCTTGTCCAGAATTTTCTAGAAATTTATCCAATTTAATATAGCCAATATTGCCATCTAACATTCCAGAATAACTCACATTGGGTTGATTAATTTCTGCTCTATTTAAAACTTTATCAATTGTTTTTCCATCTCTTAAAATAACCATTTTAAGTGGAGTTTCTTTTGGTCCTTTTAATAATTGGCTAATTTGTTCGTTGGTTTTATTTAAAACTTTTTCATTATCGATAGAAATTACTTCGTCGCCAGCTCTTATATCTGCTTTTTGAGCTGGATAACCTTCAAAAGGGTCGGAAATGAAAACTCTTCCATTTCTATGAATTACGCCTGCCCCAATACCGCCATACTGAGTGCTAACATATTTCATTTTGTAATCTTCAATTTCAGATTCTGGCACAAACTCGGTATAAGGATCTAAATTATCCAACATGGCATCAATACCATTTCGCATCAACTTTGCAGAACTTAACTCATCTACATAGTTGATATTTAGCTCTTTGTAAACAGATGCAAAAATATCTAAGTTTTTAGATATCTGGAAAAGGTCTTCTTTAAAAGAAAAGGTGAGTGCTGCAAAAGTGATTAAACCAATGCTTAAGCTTAGTTTAATATTATTTTTTATAATTCCCATAACTATACGATGTTCTAAATTACAAATTAGAACGGAATATTTATATTGATAGGATAAGAGAGGGAGAAAAAATGTTTGAATCTTTTTGTCTGCATCTTGATTTACAGGATTCTAGGATTTTTCTTGATTGCTGTGCTTCAATAGATATCGATATAGATTAATAAAATGAATTGCTAATCCGTTTTGATTAGGGAACGCTCGAAAAATTCGTGACAAAAAAGTTATTACATTAAAAATCCCCACCTAATTAAAAGTGAGGACTTTCTAAGCTTATTGTATAATGTTCTTTAATTATCTTATAGATTTCGCACTCACAAAAACACCATTAACATCAAACAGGATTGCATATTTAGTTAAATTGGCATCAATAATTACTAAGTAGCCTTTTACAACTCCTTTCTCTGATGCCGAAAACGCCTTTTTAAACCCATAATTTGGATAAGTTGTATTTAAATAACTTAAAGCATTTGCAGGGAGCGCATTTTGTTGTATTTCTTTATCCTGTCCACCATGACTTGGAAGTGGGTTTCTACCGATAAATGATCCGTCTAATTTAAAAGCATTAGCAAAAAAGGTTAAGTTTTTACTTACTACAATAACACTTAGGTCTTTATTTAACCAAGCTCCTTTTAAAGTATCCTTGGGATAATTAGTGGTCATATAGGCTTTTATACTTGCAGATAAATTAGCAATAGCTAAGCTATCCCTTTGTTTACCATCTCTATTATCAAAGCATCCGCCATCATGATGGTCACGATCTTTTTTCATATCATTACCTTCTCTAAGCTCTAGTACTTTAATAAAATTTCCTTCAGACGAAAACCTGATTGCAACTGGCTTTCCGTTAAAATTGATTGCAACAACATAACTATCAATAGTTGTACTACTTTTTAAGGTGGTATTAAATGCCTTTATAAAAGTATAACCGGCATAATTAGTGCTTAAATATGCTGTGATATTAGCTGGTAAAGCGGTTGCTAAAACTGCAGTTCTTTTGTGATCTCTATCGCAAGCACCAACTGCATAAAGAGAATCTTTTGGAGGATTTGCGTTTCCAATCACGCTTTCTGTACTTGCAACTGCAACTGCGCCGTTTTGCAAAAGAGCGTTATCAAAATTATCTACACTATCCGCTTTTTTACAAGCTGTAAATGCTAGAGCTACAATGGCTAGGAAAAGAAAATTCCTTTTAATTAATGATTTCATATTTACTGAGTTTAAATTTATAATTGTTTACAACTTATTGTTGGTTATATATTAACCGCATAAATTAATAATTACCCTACCTTTTACAAAGAAACACTTAGAAATAAGGTTGGTGTAAAAGGCACCGCTTGGTTATAGATGTTTAATGTACTTGTTTGCTCTGTAGGGATTCTTTCTAAATTATTGATTTTAAGATTTTGGGTGTTAAATAAATTTAAAATTGAAATTCCGGTTTCTAAACTGTATCGTTTTCTAGAAAACTTATAATTCAAAGCGGTATCAAATCTATTATAGGGCAAAATATTATCATTAGGGCTATCTAACGGATTAGTACTAGGAAATCCTGAGCCATATACATAATTAGCAGAAAAGTAAAAGGGATTAAGATTTATGATGGCAGCAAATTTAATTTCATGTCGTTGATCTTGTGGTGCTCTTTGATATTTATCGATTAAAATGTTTTTTGTTTTTATCGGAAATTTTTCTGTGGTTTTACTCAATGTATATGCAACCCAAGCAGTGTTACCTTTATAATTTTTTTTAATTAAAATGTCCATTCCAATAGCTTTACCATCTCCTGTTAAATTAGTTCTAGTAGTTCTTGTTTGAAAGTATTTGGTAAGGCCAGAGGTTGTTCTGTAATAAAAATCGCCATCTATCCACCAATTATTCTTTTGATAGTTGGCGCCTAAAACCCAATGTTGGGCATCATAAATAGGTTTCTTAAGTCCATCACAAACAGTCCAATTATATTTTAAATTTCCTTGCTCATCTACCGTAGCATTGTATGCAATAAATTGATTGTAAATTCCCCAAGCTCCAGAAATTTTAACTTGATCGTTAACTTGATATTTTGCCGCAATTCTAGGCTGTAAGTAGGCTTTATTTAAATTACCCGCATAATCAAGTCTTAATCCTGTAGTAATTTTAATTTTTGGATTGATGAAATAATTATTTTCTATAAAAGAGTATAACCTATTGCCATTATTTTGCTCATACAGTTTTTGAATATTTAAAGAATCTTTCGTTAATAAAGTTTGATTGTAAATATAACCAGCGCCTAATAAAAAGTATTGATTTTTAACCGTGGGCAAAAGATGGGTTAATTTGATGGATTGTTCTGTTATATTATTATTTAACAATTCTGTATTAGTGCTAAAATTTTGGTCGTTATTAATAAAATTTACCAAAGTATTATTATCCGTTTGGTTTTTTAAATTTGATGAGGAAAACGTGATGTTAGAAATTGAACCTTTTTCCCAAACTTTACTGTAGTTGGCGGCTCCTCCATATTGTTTGTTTAGCTCCTGATCATCGCCATTAATTTTAAACCGGCCTTGTGTGGTGTTAAATAAAGAAGAATAATCATCGTTTCCTTTATACAAGCTTATATAATAATTATCTCCTTTAGTAGATTTACCAGAAAACTTAATGTTTAAATCATTAAAATTATAAGTTGGGACAACATTATAATCTACAATACTAGATTTCTTCTGTCTATTTAAAACATTAACACTTAATTGATAAGGATTATAAACATTATAATAAGTTTGCCTTCCTGCGATAATTAGAGCTGTATTTTTGAATACCGGAGTACTTAGCATTCCGTTAAGTGTAAGATTATTAACCCCCAATTTTAATGTGGGTTTAGCGGTATTACCTTCTATGCCTGTAATATCTACAATTCCTCCAACTCTATCGCCTTGGGCAACCCCATAACCTCCTTTTTGGATATTTAAATCTTTTGCGATTAGAGGATTGATAGCGCCAATGTTATCGTTAAAATTTCTGACACCAAAAATGGTAAAGCCATCAAAAGAAACTTTGGTTTGTCCTTTATAACTACCCCAAATTAATAAATCATTAGATTGTTCACCAGATGCTAAAATACCAGGTTGCAACCTCAATAAATTATATACAGAGTTGTCACTTCCGCCAGGTAAATTCTCACCTACGCTATGGTTAATCTTTAAATTACCAGCACTATAAAAAGTATTACTTTCCGCATTTTTAGAACCAGTATTAAAGATCACCTCAGAAAGCAAAATATTATTTTTTTGAAGTTTGATTGCCAAATATTTTTTTGCGTCAACTAAAGTATCGAGTTTTAGATATCCTAAATAAGATATATGTAGCTTAAACAAACTATCAGTTTTAGAAGAAAAAGAAAAGTTGCCTTTTTGATCAGAAATTAAAGATAAACCGTTAATTACAATGGTAGAGAATGGAAGTGTTTCATTACTTATGGCGTCAGAAATGTTACC
>JBBRYE010000059.1:0-20481 GCA_038237895.1 Sphingobacteriales bacterium
TGTTATCAAACTGATAATTTTTAACATTATTGCTGATGGTTTCAGCATTAAAAATAATATTAGCATCAGTCAAAAGGACAATATCAAATTTTGCAAAACTCATTAATTGATTAACTGCAAAAGACTTTCCATTTCTTTGATTATTATGTATGAGGCTAATAAAAGGATAAAGAACTGTTAAACCATCAACTATGGCTGCAGTTTCATCATCAGAACCATCAGAATAAACAATAATTTCGATTTTTGATAAGGGATAATTTCCTTCGCAAATAGATTTTATTTTTTGTTCAATTAATAAAGCCTCATTATGTGCGGGAATAATAATGCTCACATTTGGTTCTAAAGTGAGAAGTTGATTTTTTGATGTGATGTTTTTTGCCAACCATTTTAATAAAAATGGATACATTAAATAGCTATAGCAAATTAACAATAGAGCTACCCAAAAAAAAGCCTCAACCATTCACAACTTTTTTCTTTCTAAAAACTTTCTTAAATAGATTTTTATATAAATCGACATCAAATAAAGCTGAATCTATTGTTGCTTTATACGTTAGAAATAAGCCTAATGGGGTTAATATAATAATGGCTAACCACATTCCTAAAAACGGCGACATATTACCTTGTTTAACTGATTTTTCTCCTACCGTACTAATGATGTGATAAACTAAAAAGAAAAAAACAGATACAACAACAGGCAAACCTAAACCACCTTTTCTAATAATTGCACCTAACGGCGCACCAATAAAAAACAATACTAAACAAGAAATAGCTAGGGTAAATTTTTTATTATATTCAACTAAGTAATTTCTTATTGTAGAAACAAAATCTTTGGATTGTTCTGTAGTAGAGTTTAAGCTATTTTTAAGGTTTACGATATTCTCTTTTGCATTGTTAATGACTAATGTTCTACTACTAGAATCTATTCCTGAAAAAATCCCGCCTCTTTTAAAATCAATACTATCTATAATTTTACCTTTTCTATAGTTTTGAGTTGTATAATAAATTTTATAATAAGGATTAATGGTTTTATAAACCGTTTTATTAATACTATCATTTAAAAAACTTACTGAATCTTTTGATGCTGCCAATTGCTTCAAATTAAGCATTTGATAGTTGTTTTTGAATAGGTTTTCGTCTTCTCTTTTAAATATAAAACTAGAAAGATCAAACTTTTGCTCTGTTTCTTTAAACCTTAAACGGGTAAGTTCTTGTCGTGGATTATAACCAGTCTTTCCTTGTTTTTCTTCATATCTAACCCCATCCCGAAGTTTTAAAATTAAAAACTTACCATCATCAGTTTTGTAGATTTCACCTTCTTTAGCCATTAATACGTTAGTATTGCCAGCTGCATTTTTTTGGTCATAAATTACAACATCTTTCCAAAGCTCGCCATTGTTTTCCTTTTTCTCTACCCTGATTGAATAACCCGGAATGCTATTATTAAAAACCCCTTCTTCAACTAAAAATGAGGCTTTCTGTTCTCTAACGTCATATAAAAGAGAACCCATTTTTAGATTTGCAACTGGTAACATGTAATCTGAAAATAGGAAAGCGCTAATTCCTAAACCAGTAATCAGAATAAAGAGAGGAATCATGGCTCTTTGTAGGGATATTCCAGCAGATTTTATAGCCACTAACTCATAATTTTCTCCTAGATTTCCAAATGTCATGATAGAGGAGAGTAGAATGGACAATGGTAAAGCCATGGCTACATTAGTCGCAGCGGCATACATCAATAATTGTAAAATTACATACCATTCAAATCCTTTTCCTATTAAATCATCAATATATTTAAAAAGAAAAAGCATCAAGAGCAAAAACATCACAACAAAAAAAGTGACAATAAATGGCCTAATAAATGCTTTTAAGACTAAAAGATGTATTTTCTTCACACTACAAAATTAGAAAATTTTATGCGCCAATTACGTTTAAAAGGCTTTCTATTTGAACATTCCAAATCATTTGTCGGTCCTTCAAGTTTTCTGGTAAAGCAAAGTCTGTAATTACCAAAGCCACATCATTGGTTAACTCATCTTTAACGATTTCCAATTCAAAATAAGTATAAGACTCATCATCAATCCAGTGAAACTTAACGGCTTTATTTTCCTTAAAAGAAAGCATTTTGGCTTTTTGTTCCTCTCCATCGTCCCAAATAAAAGTGAAAATTTGATCTCTCACTTTTACATCATCGGCAAACCATTCTGCCAGGCCGTTAGGCTGACTAATGAAATTATAAAGAATTTTAGAAGATGATCTGATTTCGTATTCCAATGTAAATTTTACTTTTTCGCTCATTTTGTTTTTATAAGAACCGGTTGTAAAATAGGTAAAATAATTTTTTTTACATTCTTTTTCTTAAGGAATTTATTTAGCCTATATTTGCAGTCCTAAAAAGAGCACTCAGCGGTATAGCTCAGATTGAGTTAGAGCGCAGGATTCATATCCGCCAGCTGGCGGACGGCAGATTAAAAGCTGCTTAGAAAATATAAGATAAAAACCCACGGCGGGGTAGCTCAGATGGTTAGAGCGCAGGATTCATATCCGCCAGCTGGCGGACGGCAGATTAAAAACTGCTTAGAAAATATAAGATAAAAACCCACGGCGGGGTAGCTCAGATGGTTAGAGCGCAGGATTCATAACCCTGAGGTCGGCAGTTCGATCCTGCTCCCCGCTACAAAAGCCACCGAAAGGTGGCTTTTTTGTTTTTCAAAAATCATGTTCAAAGTATACGTCCTTCATTCTCAAAAATATACCAAGATCTATATCGGTTATACCTCAAACCTCGAACAGCGATTAACTTCACATAATGAGCTCGCTACAAAAGGTTACACCATAAAGTTCAGGCCTTGGAAACTTATTTACCAAGAAGAATTCGAAACTAAAGAAGAAGCGATGACAAGGGAGAAACAGCTGAAATCAGCAAAGGGAAGAGAATTTATTTGGGCGATGATCAATAATGGGTAGAGGGTAGGATTTATATCCGTCAGTTGGCGGATGCTCGCCACCGAAAGGTGGCTTTTTTGTTTATAGATTATAAATCTTAATAATCCTTAACGGCTTCATTTTTCAAAAAAACCTATATTTGAATTTCAAACCTGATGAAGGTATTAGTTTAATTTGAATGATTTCTCCAAAGCGTACCACAATATACGATATTGCAAAAAAATTAAATCTGAATGCTTCCTCCGTTTCTAGGGCTTTAGCAAATAATACTAATGTAAGCCAAACCACTCGTGAATTGGTATTTAAAACAGCAAAAGACCTAAATTACAAACCTAATAGTATTGCTTCTAGTTTAAGAAAAGGACAAAATCAAACTATTGGAATTGTAGTACCACACATAAACCAAAATTATTTTTCTAATGTAATTGCTGGTATAGAAGAAGTAACTTATCAAAAGGGATACAATATTATCATTTGTCAATCCAACGAATCCTACCAAAAAGAAGTGCAATGCATAAATACACTGATTAATCAGCAAGTAAGTTGCATCATAATTTCTACCAGTGCAGATTTTGATAAGGATGATCATCTTCAGATTGTTTTAGATCAAGGAATTAATCTTATTCAATTTGACAGAGTTGCACCCAATTTAGACACTCATAAAGTTTTGAATGATACTCAAGAAGCATCAATGGAGGCAGTTTCACATCTTATTGATCAGGGTTACCATAGAATTGCCCTGCTAGAAGGACCTCAAAATCTTAGTATTTTTAGAGAAAGAAAAGCTGGGTATTTAGAAGCTTTGAGAAAATATAATTTACCAATAAATGAAGATATAATTATAGAAAACGCATGGACTAAAGAACTTGGTGAAAAAGCTACAGAAATGCTTTTAAATTTGCCATATCCACCAGATGCTATATTCGCTTCAACTTCAGATTTCGCTGCGCTTGGTGTATTAACGGTTGCACAAAAAAAAGGCATTAAAGTGCCAGAACAATTAGGGATTTGCGGTTATGCTAACGAATCTTTTACCGAAATTACTAGCCCTTCATTAACTACTATAGATCAGTTTAGCACAAAAATGGGTAAAGCAATAGCTAAATTATATTTCGATGAGATTAAAAATAAGCAAGGTAGGGAAGCCTCTCAAATAGTAAAAATTACACCAAAATTGATCATTAGGGCATCCTCACAAAAGAAAACTCTTTAATATGTGGGCGCTTTAACACGCTATTCATTCATACTGCACAAAGCATTAGGCACAGGCCGGTATCCATTTCTATCGTTAGCGCAAATGTATAATTACCCAGATAAATATTAGGTTACCAAACATAGTTAATGTCACCAAATTCACAAATTATTTTGCAATACAAAGATGATTACCTATTTTTGCAATCCGATTTAGGCGAAGGATTTTATTCATCAATTACTTAAATTAAAAGAAACAGATTTGGACCTGTGGCTCAACTGGATAGAGCACTTGACTACGGATCAGGAGGTTAGGGGTTCGAATCCCTTCAGGTTCACAATATTTAAGGTAAAGCCTTTTTGCCAATAAGCAAAAAGGCTTTTTAAATTTTAACCCATATACATGCTAAACATTGTACTATTTGGTCCTCCGGGCGCTGGTAAAGGCACACAATCTCAAAATTTAATCTCAAAATTTAGTCTTATACATTTATCTACCGGGGATATTTTAAGAGGAGAAATAAGCAATAATACCCCTCTAGGTTTAGAAGCAAAAAAATTAATGGACCAAGGTTTATTAGTACCAGATGAGGTAGTAATTGGTATGATTTCTAATAAGATAGATGCTAACCCAACCGCAAACGGTTTTATTTTTGATGGCTTCCCACGTACAGTTGCACAAGCAGAAGCATTAGATTCAGTTTTGAAGTCTAAAGATGACGACATTTCAGGAATGATAGCTTTAGAAGTTAACGAAGAAGAGCTAGAAAGAAGATTATTATCAAGAGGTAAGGAATCTGGAAGACCAGATGATCAGAATCCGGAAATAATAAAACAAAGGGTGCAAGAATATACCAATAAAACAGCGCCTGTTGCAAATTACTATAAAGATCAAAACAAATTTTATGCTGTAAAAGGAATAGGATCTGTAGAAGAAATTTTTGAAAGTATAGTTAAAGTTGCTGATCAGCTTTAATTTATATTTTTATTCAAGGATAGGATGTTTCATTTTTTGGCATCCTATTTTATTTTAAAATAAATTATAATTTTTTATGTCTCAAGGAACCAATTTTGTTGATTATGTGAAGATTTCCTGTAAATCAGGAAAAGGCGGGCCAGGTTCTGCATATCTGCATCGAGATAAAAAAACCAGTATGGGCGGCCCTGCTGGCGGAGATGGAGCAAGAGGTGGACATGTGATTGTGCGTGGGAACGCTCAATTATGGACATTATTACATCTAAAATTTAAAAAACACGTTTTTGCTGGCGATGGTGGAGCAGGTGGTGCTACCATGAAAAGTGGTAAGATGGGGCGTGATGAGATTTT
Organism: Sphingobacteriales bacterium; assembly: GCA_038237895.1. GTDB lineage: Bacteria > Bacteroidota > Bacteroidia > Sphingobacteriales > Sphingobacteriaceae > Pseudopedobacter. The sequence continues at coordinate 5,462 of JBBRYE010000059.1, forward strand.
AGAAGTGCCACTTGGTACGGTTGCTAAAGATGCTGAAACTGGAGAAATTTTGTTTGAGATTACCAAAGATGGGGAAGAGCAGATTATAATGGAGGGTGGAAAAGGGGGTTTAGGGAATTCTCATTTTAAATCTTCTACTCACCAAACTCCACGTTATGCGCAACCCGGTTTACCTGGCGACGAAGCTTGGAAAATATTAGAATTAAAAGTTTTAGCGGATGTTGGTTTAGTAGGTTTCCCTAATGCTGGTAAATCTACCTTACTATCTGTTATTACGGCGGCAAAACCAGAAATTGGTGATTATCCGTTTACTACCATTGTTCCTAATTTAGGTATCGTTTCTTATCGAGGTCATCAATCTTTTATAATGGCAGATATTCCGGGGATTATTGAAGGAGCATCAGAAGGTAAGGGATTAGGATTTAGATTTTTAAGACATATAGAAAGAAATGCCGTTTTACTTTTTATGGTTCCTGCCGATACCTCACGAACTATTAAAGAAGAATACGAAATTCTACTATCAGAGTTGACCGCTTACAATCCTGAGTTATTACAGAAACCAAAAATTATTGCCATTACCAAAATGGATTTATTAGATGATGAGCTTCAGAAAGAGATGAAAAAGCAATTGCCTAAAAACATTCCTTTTATTTTTATTTCATCTATTGCCAATAAAGGGTTAATGGATTTGAAAGATATGCTTTGGAAAGCGATAAATGATTAATCCGTCAAATATTGATATATCAACTTAGCTGTTTTTTCTGATGCGCCAGGTTTGCCCATTTTATCAGCTAAGATTTTATAATTTTCTAACATCTCATTTCGCTTAGGCCGAGTTAAAATATCATTTAAATCTTTAGAAATCATAGTAATGTTGCAGTCTTCTTGGATTAGTTCTGTTACTGTTTTACTATCCATAATTAGATTCACTAAAGAAATAAACCTAATTTTTACCAACATACGAGCAATACCGATAGATATTGCACTGCCTTTGTAAAGTACCACTTGTGGCACTTTAAATAGTGCGGTTTCTAAAGTTGCCGTTCCTGATGTTACCAAAGCTGCTTCTGAAATGTTTAATAAATCATAAGTGGAGTTAAAAACAATTGGAATTTCTAAGTCGTTTAAATATTGCTGATAAAAATCTTTATTAAAAGATGGAGCGCCAGCAATTACAAATTGATAATTAGGAAACGAATTGATGACAACCAACATATCTGGTAAAATATAATTGAGCTCTTGCTTTCTGCTTCCGGGAAGTAAAGCAATTATCGGTTTTTCGGTAAGATTATTTTCTGTTTTAAAATTTAGGTTTGGGATAAAAGCAGCTTTCGCATCTAATAGCGGATTTCCTACATAATCTACTTCCATTCCCCATTTATGATAAAAATCGACTTCAAAAGGTAGAATGCAGAACATTTTATCTACGTCTCGTTTAATTTTTAAAACTCGTTTTTGATTCCATGCCCAAACTTTTGGCGAGATGTAGTAATAAACTTTGATACCTTGTTCTTTAGCAAATTTTGCAATCTTTAAATTGAAACCTGGAAAATCTATCAATACTAAAACATCGGGGCGATGTTCTAAAATATCCTCTTTACATTTTTTAATATTTTTTAAAATAGTCCTCAAGTTTAAAGCGACTTCTAAAAAGCCCATAAAAGCCATTTCTGCGTAGTGTTTCACCAAAACTCCACCCTGATTTTGCATTAAGTCGCCTCCGTAAAACCTAAAATCGGCTTTTGCATCTATTTCTTTTAATGTTTTCATCAGGTTGGAGCCATGAAGGTCTCCGGACGCTTCGCCGGCGATTAGGTAGTATTTCATTATTGAGAGAGGTGAGAATTGAGATAGGTGAATTGAGAGCCAAGAGATAAGAAGCAAGATAAGAGAGTTAAGATACGAGAACTTGCTTTAATGTAGATCCTTTGATTGTTGGTTGCGTTAACGATAGGAACGGCATCTCCGCCAGTAGTCGGGCAGGCTTTTTTAATTGTCATCCTGAGCGGAGTCGAAGGAAGGCAATTAAAAAGATATAGTGGATAGCGTGTTAAAACGCCCAAATTACTCTTCATTTTTACTTATTAAATTTTAGAATCAAAAAGTTCTGTTAGCTGATTAAATTTTTCTGCCAATATTTTTTTATCAATCAATTTTGTTTCATAATCTGCGATAATAGCAGGACTAAGATTTCTTGCCAGGGCATATTCTACTACTTCGGTATCTTTACCTTTGCATAATAAAACGCCGATACTCGGCTTTTCGTTGGTTCTTTTTACGTCTCTGTCTAACGCTTCTAAGTAAAAATTCAATTTTCCTAAAAATTCGGGAGCAAATTCTTCTATTTTTAACTCAAATAAAACGAGGCATTGCAAATCTCGATGATAGAATAATAAATTGGTGTAATAATCTTTATTGCCAACTTGCAACCGATATTGATTGCCCATGTAAGTGAAACCCTTACCAACTTCGAGAATAAATTTTTGGAGATTTTGGACAATTGCTTTTTCAAAATCTTTTTCATTATGGTTTTCTGGAAGGTTTAGAAACTCAAAAATATAAGGGTCTTTAAAAAGATTTTGAGTAAGATTGGTAATGCTTTCTGTTTCTATTTTATTTTGTTTTTTTGAGAGCATTGTTCTTTCAAAAGTGGCGGTTTTAATTTGCCTTCTAAGCTGCCCTTTGCTCCAATTTTCTTTGTGCGACATTAGCGTATAAAACAAAATCTCTTCTGTTTTTCTGTTGCCAGAAAATATTTCTAAATGGTTAGTCCAAGAGATTTTTAACAGTACTTCTTTTAAGAAAAATTCTTGTTTTTCTAAAAGTGTCGCCAGTGGCGACACTTTTATATCGTTCTCATTATTAGGTATTTGTAAAAGTGTCGCCAGTGGCGACACTTTTGGTTCGTTGATAGAATTCCAAAGTAAAAAACACTCTGAATTTATTCCATAAGTATCATAAAACTGTCTCATTCTGTACAGTCCTCTTCTATTAAAACCAGATAATTCGGGATAATGGGACAAGATGAAATTTGCTAATTCATTAACGGTATTTTCTCCCCAATTGCCAACTTCAATTTTTTCAGAAACAATTTTACCAACGTTAAAATAAAGTAAAACCAACTCGGCATTTATTTTTGCATAAATACGATTTTTTGCGTCTTGGATAAGATGCAAAATAGAATTAAATTCTAAATTTTCTTTACCGTTTGCTGGTTTCATTTATAACTAATAAAATTCTTAAAAGGATAGCCCGAGTGCTATCCCTACTTATTAAACTTATAATAAAAGAAGATAAATGCACACACAAAAGTTGCGGAAATGATGCCTTTTGCTGTTTGCTCCATATCTTTTTTATAAGCGTATTTTAATAAAATCATATTTAGGGCAACGCAGCCAATGTATAATAAATCGTCTTTTTGGAAGATGACCAGATTTTTTTTGATGATCTCTACAATAAAAAAAGCTATGGCAGGGAAAAATAAACCAGCACCCAAACCTAGCCAAACGCTATCTTTTTTAAATATTGAAATTCCACGCATTTAATGAAGATATTGCGTGGTGTGCCGTCATATCAAATTGAACGGGAACCACAGATACATAATGATTATTTAATGCCCATACGTCGGAATCTTCGCCTTTATCATTATTTTGGAAAACTCCTGTTAACCAATAATAATTGCGATTGTATGGGTCTTGTCTCTCCTCAAAATCTTCTGCCCATTTTGCATTTGCTTGTCGGCAAATTTTTATTCCTTTTATAGGCTTATCATTTTTTGGAAAATTGACGTTTAATAAAACCCCTTGTTGCAATCCGTTGGTTAATAATTGAATACAAATTTCTTTAATGTACTTTTTACAGCCTTCAAAATCGGCTTCCCAAGTATAATCATCTAAAGAAAAACCAACCGACGGAATACTTTCAATTGCACCTTCTACCGCCGCCGACATAGTGCCCGAATAGATAACGTTGATAGAATTATTTAAACCATGATTAATCCCAGAAACGCATAAATCGGGCTTTTGACCCTTAAATATTTTATTTACTGCCAGCTTTACACAATCAACAGGAGTGCCGCTGCATTTATACATTTCAACACCGTCGTAAAGCTTTATTTTATCTAAACGTAAGGGTTTACCAATGGTAATGGCGTGGCCCATGCCACTTTGTGGACTATCAGGTGCAACAACTGTAACTTCGCCAAGTTCTTTTACCACTTCTATTAATGCTTTTATTCCTGGTGCGGTTACGCCGTCATCATTTACAACCAGTATTCTATATTTTTTATCTGCCATTTTAGATTAATTTATCATATTTGAGTTGCCCATGAGAAACCTAATTACACCTACAAAGATAAAAAAGCTAAGGGTTAAATTTAGGCGCATTGCCGAAAAGCAAAAAAACAAACAAATCACTATTATATTGTTGAGCGTTTTAGTGGGTTTGATTGTAGGTTTGGCCGCTATAGCTATCAAGCAAATTACGTACGGCATTGAAAATTATGCTACCAAATTTTTCCCAGGTTTTTTATTGATTTTGACACCATTGGTGGGTCTGTTATTAGTAAACATTTTAAATATTAATGTTTTTAAGAAGGTAGCAGACTACAAAGGAATGCGTAATGTGATTGATTCGATAGAAAATCATCAATCTTTTATAAAGCTGAGGCTTATTTATACCAAATTTATCACTGCGGGTATTACCATTGGTTTTGGCGGAAGCTCTGGAATGGAAGCGGCAATTATTACGTCTGGAGCTTCTATTGGCGCTAACATGGGTAAAACTTTTGGCTTAAATTATCAATTAAGAACACTTTTAATTGGTTGCGGAACAGCCGGAGGGATTTCTGCAATGTACAATGCACCAATTGGAGGATTTCTTTTTGCACTAGAAGTTATACTGCCCGAATTTACACCTGCTTTATTGATTCCTCTTTTACTCTCATCGGCAACCGGAAAGATTTTGTTTGAGCTTATTATGGGAAGTAATTTAAGGTTTGATGAACATATAGATACTTTTTCTTACCATAGTTTACCTTATGTTGTTTTAGTTGGTTTAGCTGGAGCTTTAACAGCGCTTTACATGAAAAAAACTTATAGCTTATGTTTTAAGTACTTATCGAGGCTAAATAATCCTTATGTAATTGCCTTGGTTGGCGGTTCTGTTTTAGGATTATTAATTTATTTTTTTCCTGCCCTTTATGGCGAAGGTTATGTTTCTATTAACGATTTACTCCATAATAACGAAGCAGGAATTTGGACCAATTCTATCTTAGCAAATCCAAGTTTTCAGCCTTTTCATGGCACATTTATATTGATTATATTATTTTTTTTAAGGCCAGTTACCACAGGGTTAAGTTTAGGTGCTGGAGGGGAAGGAGGTTATTTTGCACCTAGTTTAGTAGCTGGGGGATTAACAGGTTATTTAGTTTTTAAACTGATATTTTCAATTTACGGGAGTAGGTTAGGTTTAGAACCTAATACATTGATATTTTTAGGGATGGCGGCTACATTCGCTTGTGTGATGAGAGCACCTGTAACCGCTATCTTTTTAATTGCCGATACTACCCAAAGTTATGGATTGATAGTCCCTTTAATGATTACAACAACAATTGCCTACACTTTTAAAAATTATATTGATGCATACAATCCTTTGCAAAAAGGAGATCATGGAACATTACAAATGGAAAAATTTATTCTTAACCAAATAAATTTAAGGGATATTATTGAGCCCATTTTTGGAAATATAAAAGCAGATGATAAACTAAGAGAATTGATAGCCCATTTTTCTGGTCATGAGAATAGCATTACACCAATTTATGACGATACTCATAAAGTAATAGGGATTATAGAGCTTAAAAAAGTGAGGGCAATGATGAAGAATTTTGAGAGTTATGATACTGTAAATGCTTCGGAATTAATGGATACAAATTTTGATGTGATAAAGTATATTTCATTAAGAAAGACTTTGTTAGATAATCCTTCACTAATTAAAGATCATCATGTTTTAATTAGTAAAAATGATATGATTATTGGTCATGTTTCTAGTTATAAAATGCTATCCATATATAATCAATATCTAAATAATCCTGATAGATTGTTTGCAAAGTAAAAATGGTATAAACGAGAAAAGGAGACGATGGGCGTCTCCTTTTCTACTAAACCTAAACCTAAACCTAAACGTATGAAATTTATCTTCTTTTGAGTGAAGATGTTTAGCATTAAACAAAGCAAATGCCAAAAATGAATAAGCATTAAATTATTTTGTTAATTTATGTTAAATGTTGTTTTAAATGTGTTTAAACGATAATTATTTATTTAAAGTTTGCACAAAACACAATTTGTATATATTTGAAGACATGCTTTTACTCACTTTTATAGTCGCTATTGTAGTTAATTTTTTAGGTTATGTTCCTTTAGGAAACATTAATCTTACATCCATTCAAATAAGTATTAACAAAGGTTTAAAGCAAGCTCTAATATTTGCAGTTTCTTTTTCTATTGTAGAAGCCATTTTTACATATATATTAATGAATTTTGCCGAATGGTTTGCAGGCCAAAAACAATTAATGGTGTGGTTAGGGTGGATTTTGGTTATGGTTTTTATAACCATGGGATTTATTAGTTTGATTCAAGCAAGTAAAAAACCAAAACCAAAAGAAGACTCAAGAAAAAGAGACAGTATTAGAACAGGGATAATTTTAGGGATTTTTAATCCCATGATAATTCCTTTTTGGACCATTGGTGGAACGTATTTAATTGCCAATAACTGGATTACCACCCAAGGTTTAGGATTAGAAATTTTTGCAATTGGCGCAGGCTTGGGCTCTTTTTTATGTTTATATCTCTTCGCCAGATTTGCACAGTACATTCAAAATAAATTCTCATTTAATCATCAAATCATTAATAAAAGCATTGCTGCCGTTTTTTTTGGTTTAGCAATATTTCAGATTTCTAAAGAATTGTTTTTTGGGAGTTAAAATTTACAAAGTAAAAAAAATATTTTTCAATATTAATTGATTAAAATTATACTACCATTAAGGCATTAAGAAAAATTGAGATCAATTTTAATCTAGATATACCTTAACTACTAAATGTTGAAATTTAAAATTCACGAAAATCCGTAGAATCTGCGAGAAAAATTATTCCTTTTTCAAAAACTCCAAATTCCAAATTTTTTCTGCCTTGAGGCCAATAAGCCAAAACGAAAGTGCCAAAACAGTAAAGAAGAGCGCTTTATGCCAACTTTCCCAAAAATATTCAAAAAATCTGCTGTACAAATTGATAATCAAAAAAGTAGCACCAAATTCCCTAGCCATTTCATCTTTAAACTTAAAACCTAAAAAAAAGGTTAAGCCGCATATAAAAAAAGATAAACCGGCCCAAAACAGTAAATGGAATTGACTCACTTTATACCATTGATCTATAGAAGCAAAATTTCCAAAAATAGAGAGTAACCACAAAGCCGAAAATGTATAAACTAAGGCTATAAAATAGGTTGTTTGGAAAAGAAAATTGAATTTATTAACCTTTTTAAAAAGAAAAGAAAATATAATGAGCAAAAGTCCAAAAACAACAAATCTTAAAGGATAATTCATCCCCAAAAAACAAAAATTATTCTTTCCTAAATAGCTTGTTTGTGTTCCAAACCAAGCTCCTAAAGAAAGTAAAGCAAAGGCCCAAATTAGTTTAGATTTAAAATAATAACCTAAAAAGCCATAAATTGGAATTGCCATTAAAAATATTAAAACATAATTTTCAATATCCTTATTTAGCGTTTTACCAAAATAAGCTAAGCCATTTGCTATAAGCATTACGCCACTAAATAATAAAGCTTCATTACTAAAAACCTGTTTAGATTTTGTTTTTCTTCTCTTGTTGCCTAAAAATAAAAGATAAGCGGCTGCAGCAAAAGATAGAAGGCTGATAATGATGTTTGGCGTATAATAAAGCTTTTCTAGTAAAAGCGTCATCTTTTTATCCAAAAGTAAAGATCCCAGAGCAAAAACACCGCAAGCTAAAGCTACATAAATAGAGTATTGAGCCAGCTTTTGCCAATCAAAAGATTTTACAGAATAGCTTTTTTTTAACTCTGTAGCTTTTTCTGGCGATAATAATTGGTCATTTTGCCAAGTATCAATCATTTCATCTAAAAATTCAGCTTTTTCCTGGTTGACATTCATTAGAAGCAAATTAAATATTTTTTATGAATTTAAGTTTTACTTAGTGTAAAGATGATGAAATCATAAAAATATAATTCTTTCAATTTTGGTAAATTGCGCAAAAATTAATATTAATGAAAATAGGAATTAATGGTTTTGGCAGGATTGGACGGACTTTGTTAAGGGTTTTAACACAAAGAAATTCTGATAAATTTGAGTTAGTTGCAATTAATGATTTAACAGATACTGCTACACTTGCCCATTTATTAAAATATGATTCTGTTCACGGAAATTTTAAAGGAGAAATTAATTTTGATGAAACCCATCTGATTATTAATGGAAAAAAAATCAAGGTTTCTGCAGAAAAAAATCCGGCAGATATTCCTTGGAAAAACTTACAAGTTGATTTAGTTATAGAAGCAACAGGTAAGTTTTTAACTACGCAACTTGCTCAAAAACATATAGAAGCAGGAGCGAATAAAGTTTTATTATCTGCTCCATCTCTTGATAAGGATATACCTACGATAGTTTTAGGAGTAAATGATGATATGATTAATTGGGAAAACCCAATTTTATCTAATGCTTCTTGTACTACCAACAATGTAGCAGCAATGGTGAAAATATTAGACGAAAATTGGAAAATTAAGGAAGGTTATATTACTACAGTTCATTCTATGACGGGTGACCAAAATTTACACGACGCACCACATAGAGATTTGCGTCGGGCTAGAGCTGCCTCTGCTTCCATAATTCCAACATCAACAGGAGCTGCAAAAGCAATTACCAGTATTTTCCCACATTTAGAAGGTCATTTAGGTGGGGCCGGAATTCGAGTGCCCGTTTTAAATGGATCTTTAACAGATTTTACTTGTGTTTTGAAAAAGCAAACAACAGTAGAAGAAATAAATAAAGCTTTTAAGGCTGCCGCCGAAGGAGAACTGAAAAATATTTTAGAGTATACAGAAGATCCAATTGTTTCTGTAGATATAATTGATAATCCGCATTCTTGTGTTTTTGATGCACAACTAACTTCTATAGTTGGTGGATTAGTAAAAGTTGTAGGTTGGTATGATAACGAATTTGGATACGCTAATCGTTTAGCAGATTTAATAGAAAAACTAGCTTTTGATTTTAAACAGCATGATTAAATTTATTACTAAAGAACAGGTTTTACACTTGCGTAATGAAATTTTGCGAGCGGGAAAGTTGAAGCCAGAAGATTGTGTTTTCTTAAATGATGACGCTGAAACCAGCTTTCATTTAGGATATTTTGAAGGCGATGAATTGGTTTGTGTGGCGTCTTTTCATAAACAACTTTATGACAAATTTGAAGGAGAAGCTTATCAATTACGAGGAATGGCAACGGCAGCTAGTTTTCAAAGTAAAGGAATAGGAAACAAATTAGTAAACTTTGCGATTGTCTATTTACGAGGCAAAAAAATCAATTATTTGTGGTGTAATGCAAGGGAAAAAGCTTTCAGATTTTATCAAAGTTTAGGCTTTGAGTTAGTTAGCGATTTTTTTGATATTCCAGGAATTGGGAAACATAAGGTAATGTATTTGAAGATATTTTAAAATTAGGGACAAGAGTGTTTCGTGAAGACACGAACCACGGTCATGAAGTTAACCAGACTTACGAAATTTTTAAAACTTCGTAAGTCTAAATTTACAAATTCAGTCATATTGAATGAAGTGAAACATCCCACAAATAGGTTTTCAATAAGAATGGCAATCTTTTTAATGAGATGTCTCCTATCGTCGACATGACTAAAAAATTTACACCAACACCTAAATAATCTTACTTATAAGGATAATAAATAAAATTTGCGCCTTCTGGCACTATCGCAAAAACGCACATAAAATCGTCGGCAGGTTTAAAGCTTTGGATAAACATTTCTTTTTTGCTGTGTTGGATGATGCTTTTTTCTACAAATTCTTCTAATGTAGAAGCTTGGATGCTCCAATTGGTGCCCAGTTCTTTACTATCTAAAATCATTTCTCCAAGTGCAACTTCGTGTTGGTGCGCCACAAAAATTGGATAGGCAGAAAGACCTTCTACCATAATCTCTATTGCAACTTCACGCAAAGTATCTTTATAAAATTCTAAGTCTTTTTTTAAACTAATCAGCGGACTTTCTTTGGGTGCTTCACCTTCGTTTTGTCCTAATAATTCTTCGGGATTCATTTTCTAAGCTTTAAAAGTACTACGTTTTCTACATGTTGTGTATGCGGAAACATATCGACAGGTTTTATGCGCACTAAGTCATATTTTTCTTTTAATCGTATTAAATCACGGGCTTGGGTGGCGGCGTTACAGCTAACATAAACAATCTTTTCTGCTTCTAATTCCATCAAGCGTTCTACCACATCGGGGTGCATCCCAGCTCTTGGCGGGTCGGTAATTACCACATCTGGTTTGCCATTTTGGTTGATGAAATCGTTGTTCAAAATGTCTTTCATATCGCCGGCGTAAAAAACTGTATTATTTATTCCGTTGATCTGCGAATTGATTTTTGCATCTTCAATCGCATCCGGAACGTATTCTACACCAACTACTTTTCTGGCTTCTTTCGCTACAAAATTTGCAATGGTTCCGGTTCCTGTATATAAATCGTAAACTAATTCGTTACCTTTTAAATCCGCAAAATCACGGGTAATTTTATACAATTCGTACGCTTGTAATGAGTTAGTTTGGTAAAAAGACTTTGGCCCGATGCGGAATTTTGAACCTTCCATTTCTTCGTAAATAAATTCACGGCCGCTGTAAAGCAATACTTCTTGGTCAAAGAAAGTATCATTCTTTTTTTGATTAATAATATAAAGTAAAGAGGTAATCTGAGGGAAGGTATTTTTCACAAATTCCATCATTAAATCTACCTGTCCTTCTTCAGGATAAGCAAAAATAACGATAACCATTAATTCGCCGGTAGAAGAGGTGCGAATTACGAGATTTCTTAAAGCACCTTCATGGGCTCTTAAATCGTAAAATGAAATATCATTTTCTTTGGCAAAAGCCGAGATTTTATTTCTTAAATCGTTAGAAGGATCTGCTTGTAAATAGCAATGGTTAATCTCTAAAATTTTATCAAAACGGAGCGGAACATGAAAACCTAAAGCATTCATTTCCTTTTCATCACTAATTTCTCCGTCTAAGTCAGTTAACCAGCGCTTATTAGAAAAAGTATATTCTAATTTATTACGGTAATATTTGTCTTGGGCAGAAGGTAAAATCTCTTCGGCATGATTGGTTTCTAAACCTGCTAATCGCTGTAAAGCATCTAAAACCGATTTTTGTTTATATTTTAACTGAGCTGAATAATTCATGTGTTGCCATTTGCATCCACCACAAACTCCAAAATGCTCACAAAAAGCGTCAACTCTATCAGGAGACGGAGTAATTAATTGAGCAATTTTGGCTTGTGCAAAACTCTTTTTCTTTTTATAAACTACAGCGTCTACAACATCGCCAGGAATGGCTTTTTCTATAAATACAACTAAATCATCGGCCCTTGCAACGCCTTTTCCTTCTTCTGCTATGTCAAATACGCTTAACGATGATAAAATTTTTTGCTCTCTCAAAACTAGATTTTTATTGAGTGGCAAATTTAGTAAAAAGGATTTAAGGTTTTGGGTGAGGAAAGTTTTAAGTTGTAGGTAATAGGTATTAAGTTTTAAATAAAAAGCTTAGAAACCCTGCAGTTTAATTAAGGCATAACTCTTTATCCTATCTTATTTTAAGAAAGTTATAATAAAATTTATTGATGATTTTTTAAATGAAAAAACTGAGTATAAATCCCCAAAATCCTTGTGGTTTTTCAAATAAATCAAATTGCTCATCAATCAATAAAGAGAAATCTTGTAGTTCTTTTCTCATGATATATATGTTTTGGTTAAAAATAAGCATTTTTTATACCAAAAACCAATTTGGTATAATGATTTATTTATTTTGAGAAATTATGGGTTTATTATTACAATCTGATATTAAGCTTAAATATATTTAAAACTTATATTTATTAATTTTGCAGCATGAGTGAGAAAACCATGTTTAAGCTGCAATTACCTACCGACCCTACTTGGGTAAAAAATGTAGTGGAAAGTAATATCGAAGAAATTTTGACTGATCATGCTTACTGCGAACAAAAAGCGGCAACAAATGCGATTACCTTAATTATTCAAAATCCTAATATTTCTGAGTTAGTGCAAGAAATGGCAGAACTAGCAAAAGAAGAAATGGATCATTTTAAACGTGTACATGATTTAATTTTAAAGCGTGGTTTTACCTTAGGTTTAGAGCGTAAGGATAACTATGTGAACGAATTGATTAAGTTTTTAAAACGAGGTGGGGGTGAAGCAAAAAGAACTGAAAGTATGGTAGATAGGTTACTTTTAGCAGCCATGATTGAAGCCAGAAGTTGTGAACGGTTTAAAGTGCTTTCAGAATATGTAGAAGATAAAGAACTTTCAGAATTTTATCACGAATTAATGATTTCTGAAGCCACGCATTACACTATGTTTATTGGTTTGGCTCGTAAATACGGAGTGGGAATAGATGTAGAAAAACGTTGGCAAGAATGGTTAAGTTATGAAGGAACTGTTATTAAAAGCTACGGAAAAGCGGAAACTATACATGGATAATCTTTCTAATAAAGAGTCACCGAAACATAAAAGCGGCTTTTTTTATTTTAATGCCGAGGATGAAAATTTAATAGTGATTAAACCAAACACTAAATTTGGTTATACCTTAAATTTTGCAAAACCTTTAGCTTATATTTTTTTATTGATTTTATTGTTAGTTTTAATATTGATAACCAGATTGTTTGCCTAAAATTTTAATTGCGATTAATAATTTAATATTGCAATTTTTGTATAAACCTAAATGAAAATAAACTATACGGCAAACGCTAGGAAATACGCTTTTCAATATCCATTGATTAGTGCGGTACTATTCCAAACTATTTTCTGGATCAATTCTTTTTTGTTTCTTAGTCTAATTCTTCATTATGCTGCAAATGGTTTTGGCAAAATCTATCATGTTAATATTCCAAGTTCTATAAAACCTATCATCATTATTTCTTTTGCAATGGGTCTGCTTTATGGCATATCCTTAGGCTTGTTAGACTTTTATTTTTATCGAAAATGGTTTAAAGGGAAATCTACAGGATTATTAATTTTAGTAAAAAGTATCTTCTATTTTTTGATGATGATATTGATGTTCTTTTTTGTTAAAGAAATAATTTGGGAGCGGTTTTTATATCCACTTTACTTTACTGGCACTAAATTTAATTTGCCAGAACAAGCTTGGGGAGATTATTTTAAACTGACAATGATTTATGTTTTCTTTATGAGCATTATTATTAGTTTTTTAATACAAGTAAATACAAAATTTGGTCCTGGCGTTTTAATTCCTCTTTTAATGGGCAGATATGCCAATCCAAAAGAAGAAGAAAGAATTTTTATTTTTCTTGATTTAAAATCATCTACAACGCATGCAGAAAAACTGGGACACGTAAAATACAGTAAATTGATAAGGGATTGCTTCTTGCACATCAACTATATTTCCGTCAAATACGGAGCAGAGATTTATCAATACGTGGGCGATGAAGTGGTTTTAAGTTGGCCAACAAATCATTTAAAAAACCCCATAATTGCTATAGATTTTTACTTTGCCTGCTACAATTATTTTATCGAAAAAAAACCAAAATATTTAAAAAAACATGGAGTATTGCCTCAGTTTAAGGCCGGGATGCATATTGGTACAATTACAGCAGTAGAAGTTGGTGATGTTAAACGTGAAATAGCTTTCCATGGGGACACGCTTAACGTAACTGCTAGAATTCAGGCAAAATGTAACGAATTAGATGCCGATTTAATTATCTCTGAAGATTTTAAAAGTATTTTAGAAAACACTAACACCTACGAGTTTATATCCCAAGGGTTAGTTCCTTTAAAAGGTAGAAAGCAGGAAGTTAGCATTTATAAAGTATTACAAGAGATTTCATAAAAACAACTTCCTTAAATAAGAAAATCATTATTAATGTTTATTGCTCTTCGTAATGATAAGTTAAACCACCATCAATAAAATAAGTGCTTCCTGTTATATAACTTGCATCATCACTTGCCAAAAAAGCCACTAAACCTGCAACTTCATCAGTAGTACCCATTCTTTTCATCGGTATGTTTTCTAATAAACCTTTCATCTTATCTTTATCAGCCATCATTTTTTGATTAATAGGCGTAGCAATAGCTCCGGGAGCAACATTATTAATTCTGATATTTAACGGAGCTAATTCTGTCGCTAAATTTCTCATTAACATTTTTAAAGCGCCCTTACTTGCACAATAAGCAGAAAAATGAGGGAAAATAATTTCTTCATGTACTGAACTCATATTGATAATAATGCCGGGTTTTTTTTCCTTTTGGCAATGTTTAACAAAAGTTTGTGTCCCAAAAAATACACCTTTTAAATTAGTATGCATCACCAAATCATAATCCTCTTCTGTAACATCCCAAAAATCTGCACTTCTTTCTACACCGGCATTATTTACTAAAATATCCAACCCCCCAAAAGCATCAATTGCCTGTTGTAAAATATCCAAAGAATCCATCCCTTTACTCACATCGCCTTTTATAAATTTTACCTTATTACCGTGGGCTTCAATTTTTTTAATAAGTTGCTTCTCATCATCCTCAAAATGCCTCCCATTTAAAATAATATTTGCACCTTCTTTCGCAAATCGCTCTGCACAAGCTTGCCCAATACCAGAGGTGCTGCCAGTAATTAGTATATTTTTATTCTTAAACCTTTCCATTCTTTTTTAAGATTGACTTAGCAATAACATTACCAAATGGGAATTTGTAA
>JBBRYE010000060.1:0-20164 GCA_038237895.1 Sphingobacteriales bacterium
ACATTTATTGCAACTTTAATTTATTATTTAATAATAAGTAATGTATTATTTGCTCAAACTAATCAATATTCTGGTTGGTTAACTTGGGCACATCAACAAAAACTAACTAATAAATTAGGTTTTATTTTTGATGCGCAGTTAAGATCTGGGAATAGTTTTACAGGATTACAAACAGTTTTACTTCGTCCGGGGATTTCTTATATTGTTCAAAAAAAAATAGTTGCGGGTATTGGTTATACTTTTATCGATTCCAAAGTTTATGATGCAGAATTGTCTAAATCTAACTTAATAGAAAACATGATTTGGGAACAATTGCTGACAAGTTATAAAATAAATAATGTCAATTTTATCAATAGAATTAGATTAGAAGAACGTTTTATTGAACAACAAAAAAATGATGTTTTTTCTAATCGTTTAAGACTCTTCACAAAAATGACTACACCGTTATCCTCTTCTAGGTTGATGAGTAAAGGGATTTATTTTGTTTTACAAGATGAAATATTACTTAATTTAAAAAATAAACAGCAATTAAATAATCATTTTTTTGATCAAAACAGAGCGTTAATAGGATTAGGACATCAATTAAATTCTAATATTAGTTTAGAAGGTGGTTACCAAAATATTTACACCTTAAATAAGAACGATAACGTAGATAAACATATTATACAATTTTCTGTTTTCACAAAACTGTAGTTAAGAAAACAGTTTATCTCTTTTTTCTGCCTCAGTTTCTAATTTTTTAAGTTTTTTACCATAAGCAAGTTTGGTTATTAAAACAAACAAAACTGGTACAACAAATATCGCTAAAGAAGTTGCCGCCAACATCCCACCAAAAACAGTCCAACCAATTGTTCTTCTTGATTCTGCTGCTGCACCACTTGCAAATACCAAAGGCAAAACACCTAAAATAAATGCCAAAGAAGTCATGATGATGGGTCTTAACCTTAAATCTACTGCTTGCAGGGTTGCTGTTAAAATATTTACTCCCTTATCTACGCGTTCTTTAGCAAACTCTACAATTAAGATTGCGTTTTTTGCAGCTAAACCAATTAAAGTAATTAGTCCTATTTGAGCATAAATGTTATTACTGATACTTGGTATCATGGTAAGCACTAAAATAGATCCGAAAGCACCTATTGGGACCGCAAATAGTACTGAAAATGGTATGGACCAACTTTCATAAAGTGCTGCCAAGAATAAGAAAACAAACACTAATGATAAACCAAAAATCAAGGTAGAACTACTTCCGACTGAAACTTCTTCTCGGCTTAAGCCAGAAAATTCGTATCCATAACCCTCTGGCAATTCTGTTGCAGCTACTTCTTGCAAAGCCTTAATTGCATCTCCACTACTTACACCTGGCGCCGGAGAGCCGTTAATTTCAATAGAACGATAGATATTATAATGGGAAATTAAAGAAGGACTTTCAATCACTTTGGTGGTAACTAAAGAACCCATAGGTATCATTTCGCCTCTGCTATTTCTTACATAAAATTTCTTTAATTCATCAATAGAAGACCTATAAGTACTATCAGCCTGAGCTACAACCCTAAAGTTTCTTCCATAAAGGTTAAAATCATTAACATAAGAACTTCCTAACAAAGTTGATAATGTACTATAAACATCATTTAAAGCAACTCCTAATTTTTTAACCTTTTCTTTATTTACATCAATTTGATAACTAGGAGTATTGGTACTAAAAAACGTAAATGCTTTACCAATTTCAGGTCTTTTGTTTACTGCCGCTAAAAACTTTTTCGCAACTGCATCAAATTTCTTAATATCATCTGCACTGGTAGTTTGTTGCAACTCAAAAGTAAAACCTGCAGTTGCACCTAATCCTGGAATTGCCGGTGGGCCAATTGCTAAAACCCTAGCCTCTTTAATATCTGCAGTCTTTTTCTGAATTTCTGCTATTATATTTGTAAGCTGTAATTCTTTACTTGTTCTATCTTCCCAAGGATCTAATAACACGAAAATGGTACCTGCGTTAGATTTATTAGAGAAACTAATGATATTTAATCCCGCTAAACCACCAACTGTTTTTACTCCCGGAATTTGCTTTAATCTTCTTTGAATTTCTACCAACATCGCTTTGCTTCTTGTAGTAGAAGCAGCTTCTTGCATTTCATAAGTCACATATAACCTACCTTCATCTTCTTGTGGCACAAAACCAGAAGGTTTATTTTTGAAAAAGAAAAATAGAGCTACAAATAAACAGAGCATCATAATCAATACTTTTGGCGTGGCTCTAATCCATGATGCAACGCCTTTTGTATATGATCTATTAAATTTATCAAACCCTTTATTAAACCATATAAAAAATTTATCTAACCAGTTTTTATTTTCGTCTTGTCCTTTTGTTGGCCTTAACATAATGGTACATAATGCTGGCGTTAGCGATAATGCAACAAAAGCAGAAATAATTACTGATACTGCAATTGTTATGGCAAACTGCTGGTATAAACGACCAACTATTCCGGGTAAAAATCCAACAGGAACAAAAACTGCAGCCAAAATCAAGGCAATAGCGATAACAGGTCCAGAAATGTCTTTCATTGCCCTTTGGGTAGCTTCTTTTGGTGATAATTTGTTGTGATCTATATAATGCTGGACAGCCTCAACAACTACAATCGCATCATCCACCACAATACCAATCGCTAAAACAAAGGCAAATAAAGTAAGTGTGTTAATGGTAAATCCAAAAGGAATAAAAAATATAAATGTTCCGATTAAGGATACAGGAATGGCTAAAACAGGAATTAAAGTTGCTCTCCAGTTTTGCAGAAATAAAAACACCACAATAACTACCAAGATCAATGCTTCTAACAAAGTATGCACAACCTCATTCATAGAAACCTTAACAACTGATACCGTTTCTAAAGGCATTACATAATCAATATCTTTGGGAAAAGACTTTTTTAACTTTGCTAATGCTTCATTTAATCCTTTATAGGTATCTAACGCATTTGCACCAGGTGCTTGGTAAATTAAAACGAACGCTGCTGGCTTTCCGTTAACGAAAGCATTAGAACCGTAATCAAATTTACCCAACTCTACCCTTGCAACATCCTTTAAGTAAACCACAGTTCCATCAGCAGGTATAGTTCTTACAATAATATTTTCAAATTGTTCGGGTTTGTTTAACCTGCTGTTTGTAAGTACGCTATATTCAAAAGTTTGGGTCTTTGGTTGTGGGTTTCCCCCGATGGTTCCCGCTGCGACTTGTAAATTTTGCTCTCTTAATGAATTTAAAATATCAGCAGCCGTTAAGTTTAAATTGGCTAATTTTTCAGGGTTTAGCCAAACTCTCATGCTAAATTCATCGGCCCTAGAAACAATATCACCAACTCCTTTTACCCTTTGCAGTGCATCTTTAACATATAAATTGGCATAATTACCAACAAATGTGGCATCGTGTGTACCTTTTGGTGAGTAAAATGCTAATGCCACCATAATACTCGGATTTTTTTTAGCAACCGTTAATCCTAAATTTTTCACAGCGTCTGGTAATCTTGGTTCTGCAACCCTAACTCTATTTTGTATTTCAACTGCCGCGTTATTAATATCTGTACCTAATTCAAAATTTACGTTTATAGAACTTTGACCGCTAGATGTAGAATTACTTGACATATAAGTCATTCCCGGTGTTCCATTTACCTGAGTTTCAATGGCAGTAGTAGTTGTTTGTTCAACAGTTTGAGCATCGGCACCAGTAAAATTTCCTGAAATGGAAACAGAGGGAGGTGTAATATCAGGATATTGCGCAATGGGCAAATTGAGCATAGAAATTAACCCAACCAAAACAATCACAATAGAAACAACTATTGCAGTTACAGGTCTTTTTATAAATACATCTGATACCATTTATCTATTTTAATTACTCGCAAATGCGATATTATAATGAAATACTTAGCTGATAATAAATTACTTATCTGCTGGTTTTTTATTTGGATCTTGAGATTTTGGAGCTTCGGTAGTAATAACTGAACCTTCTCTTAAATTTTGAACACCTTCCACTACAATTTTATCATCCTCTTTTAAACCTTCCTTTACAATTACGCTTTTGTCAATAGTTTTACCGAGAACAACTTTGCGCTGAGAAACCTTGCTGCTATCGCCAGGTACATATACAAAAAACTCTCCCAATTGCTCTGTAACTGCTTTATAAGGAATCAATATTGATTTTGAACCGCCATTACTTTTAATTCTAACAGTTGCATTCATCCCTGCTATCAGCATATTTTTACCGTTTGGAAATACAAGACGAGCTTTTATAGTTCCTGTTTGAGGATTAACTGCTCTATCTAATAAAGAAAGTTTACCAGGATATGGATAAACATCTTCACCAAAAGCCAATGTGAAAGTAGAGTCGCTTAAATTTTGTTTATCATTTAACAATTTAGTAAAACGATAAATTTCTTTTTGATCAATATTAAAATCTACAGCTAATTCTCCAATAGTAGAAATGGTGTTTAAAATGGTTTGTCCGGTTGCAACTGCCGTTCCTACTTTAACCTGAGAAATCCCAATTATTCCATCAAAAGGAGCATAAACCTTGGTATATTTCACATTGGTTTGCACCGCGTTAATATTTGCTTTACCAGCTGATACTTGCTCTTTTGCAACCTGTAAAGCTGCATCTGCATTATCTACTAATTGTTTAGCAATGGCATCTTTTTTATCCAACTCGTGGTAACGGTCGGCATCTTTTTGTGCCTTATTTAAATTGGCTTTTTGCACTTGTAATCCTGCTAAAGCCTGTTGATAATTTGCTTGATATAATTGATTATCAATACTATATAATAACTGACCTTTAGAAACTTTATCACCATCTTTAAAATAAATTCCTGTAATGTTTCCACTTACTTGGGGACGCAATTCTATTTGGTTTAACGCGATAACGGTTCCCGGGTATTGATCAAAATAAGCTGCATTTGTAAACTTTACATTTTGTATAGTTACTTGTGTCGGTAGCGGAGGAGCTGCAGATTTATCTTTTTTGTTTCCACATGAGAATAAAAAAAACAAAGATGTTGAAGTTAAAACAGCAATTGATTTATTAGATAACATATCTATTATTGATTATTATTTTTAATATTTAATTTGACCTAATGCTTTTTCAACATCTACTTTACTAATTAATAGTTGATAAACAGCATTAAAATAGTTGATTTGTGAGGTGCGTAAATCAGTTTCAGAAACTATCACTTCTAAATAAGTTTTAATTCCAGAACGATATTGAAGATTGACAACATCATAAACCTCTTTTGCCAAACCCATATTCTCTTTTAAAGCAAGATAATTGGCATAATTGCTTTCATAAATTGCTAATGCCTGTTGATATTCAGAATTAACATCATTTTTAAAAACTTCTAAATCAAGTGCATTGCGCTTTAATTTAAATTGGGCGATATTGATATTATCTCTTCTTTTACCTCCTTGAAAAATTGGTAAACCAAGTGTAATACCCGCGTAAGAATTAGGAAAATTTCGGCTATATAAATCGCCAAAATTATTATTCTGATAATTAAAATTATAAGCGCCATTTGCAGAGATATAAGGCAAAAAACTCCATTTATAATATTTCACACTTTCATCCAACAATTTTCTTTGCGTTTGCAACTGAACAAATTCTATCCTGTTATTAAGGTTTAAATTTTGTGTAGTATCAATAATTGCCTCGTTTTCTAATTGCAAACTATCGTAAACAATATTTAATTTCTGATTATCAGGATAGTTCATCAAAGATTTCAAAAATGTTAACCTTGCATTTAGCAAAACCTCATTGCTTTTTTGGTTTGCCTTACTGTTGTTTAAAGTGATGGTTGCTCTTTTATAATCTATCTTATCTGCAATACCTGCTTCATATTGATTATAAGCATCTTTTAAACTTCTTTCTAATCTGATAATATTTGAATTAGAAATCTTTATTTGTTGTATAGTTGATAAAACATTATAAAATGCCTTTGAAACATTAACTGCTAAATTTATTTTATTATTTGTAGTAATTTGTTTTGATTGTAATAGCACATCTTGTTTTGTTTTAGCAGCTAAAAGTGCATCTCTATTAAAGATGTTTTGCGAAGCTGTAAATTGTGCATTTGAAGTATTATCTACACCTAATTTTACTGGATTACCACCAATTACAGAAGTTTGTACTATAAAATTATGTTGAAGATTGTAATTGAAGTTTATCTGTGGATACCAATCCGCGAGTTTACTTTTAATGGCTGATTCTGTAATTTTCTCATCTAAATAAGACTGCTGAATTGTTGGTTGACTTTTCAATGCATATTGAATTGCATCACTCAAAGTTACTTTTTGTAATAAGCTATCTTTAAGAACAGGTTGGGTAAAACCGAGAAAAGGAATGATGAAACAAAAAAATATAAGAGCCAATTTTATAAATTTCTTGCCTTTGTAACTGTTCATAATTCTAACCTATTTTTTTAAAAAAATTTTCAATTTATTTAGATGGCAAAACTACCTCTTTAAAATTATTATAGTTGTAATTAAACTGCAATAGTTTTGTGATAAAAACAAAATAAATTATGTAATTAAATTTGATAACTAAATTTTAAAAAAGTCAAAATCTGTACCATTGTAAGTTATAACCATGTAACATTATTCATATATTCCTTAACATTTATATTATTTCATCAATTACAGAAAGACATTTAACAAAGATTTTATTTAATTTAACATTATGTTAGATCAATTAGACCTTCAAAGTGTTTTAGTCTTAGATATTGAAACAGTTCCTCAATTTGCAGATTTTAAAGAGCTTCCCTCCCATTTTCAAAAACTTTGGGATTTAAAAACTATTTATCAACGTAAAAACGAAGAAACGGCAGAAGAATTTTATGGCAGAGCGGGCATTTGGGCCGAGTTTGGTAAAATAATTTGTGTTTCTGTCGGAATTTTTGTGAACGATAGAAAATTAAGGATAAAATCATTTTATAGCCATAATGAATCTGAATTATTGATAGAGTTTAATCAACTATTAAGCACCCAACCTTCTAACTTAATTTTATGCGCACACAATGGGAAAGAGTTTGATTTTCCGTATTTATGTAGGCGCATGTTGATTAATGGTTTAGAAATTCCTGCTCAACTCAATATAGTTGGCAAAAAACCTTGGGAAATTAACCATCTAGATACTATGGAGCTATGGAAGTTTGGCGATTATAAAAACTATACTTCTTTAAATTTATTAGCTGCAATTTTTGAAATCCCTACTCCAAAAGATGATATTGATGGAAGTATGGTTGGTGAAGTTTATTGGATAGAGAATGATTTGGAGCGTATAAAAACTTATTGCCAAAAAGACGTAATTACAACCTCTAGGTTAATACAACGTTTTAAAGGTTTGCCGTTTACCAGTGATGACGATGTTACCTTTGTAGATTAATGGCTCAATTAATAATTAATAATTTAGAGATTTCATTTAAATCTGGCGATATTCAATTTAAAGCCATTGATGATATCTCGTTACAACTTAATAAAGGCGAGATAATTGGTTTGGTTGGCGAATCTGGTTCTGGAAAATCTGTAACCTCTTTGGCTATCATGCGATTGTTAGAAGCTAATGCAAAAATTACTGGACAAATATTATTTGATGATTATAACCTATTAGAAGTTTCTGAAAAAGAAATGCAGCAATTTAGAGGTAATAAAATTGCCATGATTTTTCAAGAACCCATGACCTCATTAAATCCTTTAATGAAATGTGGAAAGCAGATTACAGAGAGTATCATTCTCCATTTAAAAGCAAATAAAAAAGACGCAAAAGAAAAAACAATACAACTTTTTGAGGAAGTAAAATTACCAGAACCACAAGAAGTTTTTGATAAATACCCTCATCAGCTTTCAGGTGGCCAAAAACAAAGGGTGATGATTGCAATGGCTTTAGCATGTAATCCTCAAATTTTAATTGCAGACGAACCGACCACAGCTTTAGACGTTACAGTTCAAAAAAATATCATAGAATTATTAAAACGCATTAGGTTAGAACGCAATATGAGCATGATTTTTATCTCTCATGATTTAGGAGTAATAGGTGAAATAGCAGATAAAATTGTGGTGATGAATAAAGGTAAAATTGTGGAGCGAGGAACTACAAAAGACATCTTTCTAAATCCACAACATCCTTACACAAAAGGTTTATTGGCTTGCCGACCAAATCCCAAGTTACAACTCAAAAAATTACCTACCATTTCTGATTTTACTTCAAATGAAGATGGAAAAATTTCTAATTCACAATCAAATATTGATGGTTTAATAGAATCCTTAAAAGTTGATGAAAATAAAATCATACAAAAAAGAAAATCACTTTATCAACAGCCAAAGCTATTAAGCATAGAAAATTTAAATACATGGTTCCCAAAGAATAAATCTTTTTTTGGCAAAGCCGATGACTTTACAAAAGCTGTAAAAGATTTATGTTTTGAGGTTTTTACAGGAGAAACTTTTGGTTTAGTTGGGGAAAGTGGCTGCGGCAAAACCACCTTAAGCAGAACTATTTTAAAATTGATTGAACCTACAAGCGGGAAAATAATTTTCAATGATATTGATATTTCTAATTTAACTGAAAAAGAAATGCGTCCTCTAAGAAAAGATATTCAGATTATTTTTCAGGATCCATATTCTTCACTAAACCCGCTAAAAACTATAGGAGAAGCTTTACTTGAGCCTTTAATTGTCCATAAAGTTTTGGCGGATAATCAACAGCGAAAAGATTACATTATTAATTTGATGGAAAAAGTTGGCTTAACGGCGCAACAATTTAACCGTTATCCTCATGAGTTTTCTGGCGGGCAACGTCAACGCATCGTAATTGCAAGAGCTTTGGCTTTAAAACCAAAACTGATTATTTGCGATGAATGTGTTTCTGCATTAGATGTTTCTGTTCAGGCACAAGTCATTAATTTATTAAAAGATTTACAACATGAATTTAACTTAACCTACATTTTCATTTCTCATGATATGGCAGTTGTTAAACATGTTTCTGATAGAATGATGGTGATGAATAATGGGCAAATTGAAGAAATTGGTTTTCCAGAAGATATTTATAATAACCCTAAAAAAGATTATACAAAAAAGTTAATTGAAGCTATCCCTAAAGGGATATTAAAATGATTTAGATTGAATCCTCTAATTCGGGCTGACTTTTATTGCAATCTTCATTTATCAAATAGCAAAAAAATACAACGTAATCCGTCCGCTAGCGGATAAAACGCCCAAATCATTATTTCTAAACTTGAACTAAAGAAATGGAACAACCTATTTCTTGTGCAAATCGTCTATCATACCATTAAAAGAACTAGGCTGGCCAATACTTTTTATCATTAACTGACTAGTTTGAGTTTTTACAGAATTTACAGTAATTGTATTGTTTGCTGAATTGGTAAAAACACCTGTATTAATATAAGCCAAAGCTGATGCTAAACTCAATTCGCTAACATCACCAAAGTCTTTTGAAACATCATCTGTTTTTGGAGAATCGGGTGTAAAACCAGCAAAATAATTACCTTGCCCCGCAGAGTTTGTGCTAAAAAAAGAGGACATATAAACATCATATTTATCAATTCTTATAGGGAAAAAGCCAACTGGTTTGCCATAAGAAGTAGAGCCTACGGTTTTTACATCTAAATAAGGTTTTAAACTATTAATAACCAATTCGCTAGCTGATGCTGTACCACTTGTAGTAATAAAC
Organism: Sphingobacteriales bacterium; assembly: GCA_038237895.1. Classification (GTDB taxonomy): domain Bacteria; phylum Bacteroidota; class Bacteroidia; order Sphingobacteriales; family Sphingobacteriaceae; genus Pseudopedobacter. Next base: position 9,719 of record JBBRYE010000060.1, read on the forward strand.
ACTACTTTACTTACATTATTTAAAGCTCCAGATTTTTCAATTTTAACTGTATTACCAGTTAAAGAATAGTCGTCTTGAAATTGAGTGCCGCTGGTTATTTTGCCAGATTGATCTCTGTTAGGTTGATTTTTTAAAATCGTGGCATTTCCTTGTTGCATAGTTGTATTATAGGTTAAAGAAAACATTGTTTTTCCATTTACACTAATGGGTGCAATAAGGTTAATCATTTGTTGCGCCGTACTCACAAAACCACCACCATTATATCTTAAATCAATAATCAAATTGTCTACATTTTGTGCCGCAAACTTAGAAAAGGCTGCGTTTAAAACAGATTGGGAATTAGCCGAACTAGAAAATCTTGCATAAGCTAGATAACCCACTTTTTTATTGCCAACCGTTAAGATAGTATCCTTGTAAATTGGAGTGCTATCGTATTTTGTTTTATTTACAATTACTTCAAAAGATGTCCCATTAGCTCTTTTACCACCTATTGCAATAGTTTGTGCATTATCATTAAAAATATTTGAGTTTATATAACCTACCTCATTATCAAAATCAGTACCTATAGTTTTACCGTTAATTTTATTAATATAGGATCCTCTTCCTATGCTAAAACTCGCTAAAGAAGAACCCGGGGAAACATATTTTAAATAAACTTTATAATCGTTTTTAGAATTTCCAACAGCAGCTAAACCGCCAAAACCAAAATCATCGCCTTTTCCATCCAAACCGACAGAACCTTTTAAATCATTAGCAAAAGTTATTTTTCCGCTAGCCACTAAATCTTCTATATATGAATATTTTGGTCTTTTAATTTGTACACCAGTATCATCTGTTATATATTCATAAGGTTTACCAGTAGTAGGATTTATTTTTAACTGAGTAATCGCAAAAAGCTCGTCATTTAAATTCCCCAAAATATCACTTTTAGCAGTATAACCTCGGGGATTAAAAACGCCATAAGTTGGGAAAGCATCATTCCACAAATAAACTTGCTGTGCATATAAAAACAATGAATCTTTAGAAAGCTCATCTCTGGTACCGGTTGGCGAAGGTTGAACTATAGCAACTGATGGAGAGGATTTATCTTTTTTACAAGAAACAATACCAACAATTATAAATAAGAAAACAAAATATAAATTTTTAAAAGGTTTATTCATGGCTAATTCTGATATTTCTTTAATAACGAATATTTTAGAAAAAAAGTTTTAATCAAAACCGTTGCCTAAATAATTCTTAGAAAATCAATTTTAGCATTTTTTGCTAGTTCCTCATCTAAAATATGATTTGAAATCATCATGATTTCATCTCTATTTAAACCATTCTCTTCAATTAAATATGTTAAAGAATTTAAAGATGGTTTAGGTTCAAATTCATCGGCAAAATATACTTTTAGGTATTTATCTAAACCATGCCATTCTGTTTGGGTAATTTTATTTAATTGTTGCAGAGGGTTTCCGCTGGTTAACAAATAAATCTGTTTTCTGTTAATGGTAAGTTCTTGCAATAACTCTAATGCTTCTTTAAACAAAAAAAGTTTAAGAGTAAGTTTGGCATTTGTAAATAATAAACCGAGATTTTCTTTATACTTTGATGCTAATTCAAAAACTTTAGCTGTTTCTTCAAACATCAAATATTGCCCATGAGCTTCATAACGTTTTGCCATAAAAGTTAACATTTCTTGTGCAGGCGGAAATGTTTCTAAATATTCTATAAAGTTGGCAAATAGATAATAAACCTGTAAATCGTAATCTTTTTGTGGAATTAAAACATCATCCAATTCAAAAATGAAAGCATTTTTATTATTAGGTATATCTTGATATTTTAACATCACAAAGCTGCATTTTTAATCCTTAAAATCTTATCCTCATCATAATCAATTAGATAAAATCCTAAAGCTTTTTTTTGGTGTACTATTTTTATGATTTCCGACTTTATATTAATATCAAAATCTTCAAAAAATTCTACTTTAAGGCTTTCGTCTACTAAAAAAAACGCCTTTCTTAATTCTTTTTTAAAAGTATATAATTGAATTTTCTCAAAATTTGTATTGTTAAATAGTTTCCCAATCTGTATAAAAGAAATAGATTTTATCTGAATCCAGATATTTGAGAAATTCTTAATGTTATCATCTATCGATATTAAATTGCCTTTAACATTGCCTAAAGCAATTTTTTGATTTGGATAACCTAATGAAAGTATTATTGAAGATAATGAAGCATAACTTTCTGCTTCAGCAGATAGATTATTGAAAATCATGTCTTCATTATAAATCATGATTTTTATATCAAATTCATCAAATAATATTTGTGCTTTTTTTAAAGGTGCTAAATCTTCAAATCTTGTAGGATAAATATGAGTGATAGAATGATCTAAGCTAAATTTTAAGATTTCATGTGCTAAAGAAACGCTATCAACTTTCGGAAAATCAATAGATAAATCTCCAAAAACAATTTCAAAATCTTTTAATAGGTAGGCTAACTTTCCACTTGCTTCAGATTGATGAGTAGTTATTAATACTTTCAATTTTAAAATATTAGTCCGTCTTTCATGGTTATTTTTCTATCGGCCATATTTGCTAAATCTTCGTTATGAGTTACAATAATGAAGGTATAATTAAACTTATCCCTTAAATCAAAAAATAACTGATGTAATTCTTTAGCATGTTGCGAATCTAGATTTCCTGAAGGTTCATCAGCTAAAATTAATGCAGGTTTGTTAATTAATGCTCTTGCAACTGCAACTCTTTGCTGCTCTCCGCCAGATAAAGCTGATGGTTTATGATGAGCCCTATCTGTTAAACCTAAAATTTCCAATAGCTCTAAAGCTTTTTTTTCAGTTTCTACTTTAGACTTTTTAGCAATATAAGCTGGTATGCAAATATTTTCTAAAGCGGTAAACTCGGGCAATAAATGGTGAAATTGAAAAATAAAGCCAATATTTATATTTCTAAAATTGCTTAAATTTTTAGAGCTTAATGAAGAAATATCAATATCGTTAATGCTTATTTCGCCTTTATCTTGCTTATCTAAAGTACCGATAATATGGAGTAAAGTACTCTTACCAGCACCAGATGCACCAACAATACTTACAATCTCCCCTTTATGAACTGATAAATCAACACCTTTTAAAATCTGTAATTCACCATAACTTTTGGTGATGTTTGTTGCATTTAACATTTTTCAAAATTAAGAAAAGGAATTTGATTAATCTATTTCGATGATCCCACCTTCACCATCCTCACTAATAATTACATCCGCCATTCCAACAAATAAACCATTTTCTACTACTCCGGGTATTGCATTTAATTTAATGGTTAATTCTTTAGGATTGTTAATCTCTTTAAATTTACAATCGGCTATGTAATTTTGATTGTCAGTTATAAAAAGTGCACCGTCTTTTTCTCTTAATTTGGGTTCGCAACCTAATTCATTTAACTGATTAAGAGTAATTTCTTTGCCAAACGGAGTAATTTCTACAGGTACTGCAAAATCTCCTAAAATCTCACAACCTTTTGCCTTATCGGCGATGATTACATAAAATTCAGTAATTGAGGCAATTATTTTTTCTCTCAATAAAGCTCCACCCCCACCTTTAACTAAATTCTTATGCTTATCATATTCATCAGCACCATCAATAGTAACGTCTATTTTTTTTACATCAGCAATATTTAATAATGGAATATTTAAGCTAAGCGCTAAATCTTCAGTTGCTTTTGAAGTTGGTACACCAATGATATTTAAACCTTTTTTTACCATTTCACCAATTTTCATAATAGCAAAATATGCTGTCGAACCAGTCCCTAAGCCCACAATCATATCATCTTTAATATATTCCGTTGCCTTTTCTCCTACTAATTGTTTTGGATTCATGTTTAATTGATTGATGCTCAAAAATGATATTTATTATCGATTATAAAAAGATTAAGTTTTTTAAAACTCTACTTTTTAAAAATTCTTAAGTAACTTTTCTACCAAGATTGGAACAGCTTTACTCGCTTTTTCTTGCATCTTGATAATCTTATTAGGTAAATTCACATTAGGAATCTTTGGGTCAATAACATAAACAGGAACTTCCATCCTTACATATTCTAATAAACCTGCAGCTGGGTAAACAGCCAGTGAACTTCCAATTAAAATAACAATATCAGCTTTTGGCATTTCATGCAATGCCTTAGTTATTAAAGGTACATCTTCACCAAACCAAACTACATGCGGACGCAATTGCGAACCCAACTCACAAAAGTCACCCATTTTAATTTCATGATTATCCATTTTGTAAAGCAAAGCCGCATTTTTTGAAGAACGAGAATAAATAATTTCACCATGTAAATGGATAATGGCTTTAGAACCTGCTTTTTCATGCAAGTCATCTATATTTTGTGTAATAATTAAGGTGTCATATTTATCTTCTAATTTTACCAAAGCCAAATGGGCTGGGTTTGGCTTGGCATCCAATACAGATTTTCTCCTATCATTATAAAATTGTTGTACCAATTCTGGATTTTTTTTCCATGCTTCCGGTGTCGCAACATCCTCAATATTATAACCCTCCCATAAACCATCTGCATCTCTAAATGTGTTTAAACCGCTTTCCGCAGATATTCCAGCTCCTGTTAGGATAATAATTCTCTTCTTCATATTGTGATTTGAAGTTAATAATTTTAGGCTGAATGTCTAAGATCATCATAGGTTTTAGATAAAATAAATTACTGTTTTATTACAAAAAAGTGCGTTCAAATTCATTTTGTGGGCAAGATTTTTGTTATTTCCTCAATAAGGATCAGTAAATTGAATGATTTATTATCAATAGTATAAATCAAAAACTATTATATCCTAAACACGTTGTTAAAATTGTAAATAAAAATTAATTATGATTCAAGTAAAAGCTTATGCTGCCGAAAAAGCAGATAAACCTTTAGCCCCTTTTAAATTAGACAGAAGAGAGGTTGGAGAAAATGATGTAGAAATAGAAATTTTATTTTGTGGTGTTTGTCATTCTGATATTCATACTGCAAGAAACGAATGGGGTGGCACCATGTATCCAGTAGTACCAGGACATGAAATTGTAGGTAAGGTTACTAAAGTTGGTGATAAAGTTAATAGCCACAAAATTGGAGATACTGTTGGAGTAGGATGTTTTGTAGATTCTTGTGGACATTGCTCTAACTGCGAATCAGATTTAGAACAATATTGTGAAAATGGAAATTCTCAAACTTATAATGCAAAGCTTCAAGATAAAAAAACAATTACTTATGGCGGTTACTCTACACATATTGTAGTAACTGAAAAATTTGTTTTAAAGGTTTCTGATAAATTAGATTTAGCTGCGGTTGCTCCTCTTTTATGCGCTGGTATCACAACTTATTCTCCTTTAAAACATTGGAATTGTAAAAAAGGTGATAAAGTTGCAGTTGTTGGTTTAGGTGGTTTAGGACACATGGCAGTTAAATTAGCTGCCTCTATGGGAGCAGAAGTGACAATGTTAAGTCGTTCTCCAGAAAAAGAAAAAGATGCAGAAGAATTAGGTGCTCACCATTTTATGTTAACTACAGAGAAAGAAAACATGAATAAAATGGCTAATTCGTTTGATTTAATTATCAATACAGTTTCTGCAAAGCATGATTATAATGAATATTTAGCTTTATTAAGAACTAACGGAACTATGGTATTATTAGGTGTGCCACCAGAAGCTGTTCCAGTTGGGGCTGTAAATCTTATATTTGGAAGAAGGAGTTTGGTGGGTTCTTTAGTTGGAGGAATTAAAGAGACACAAGAAATGTTAGACTATTGTGCTGAACACAACATTGTTTCTGATATTGAAATAATCAATATCGATAAAATTAACGAAGCTTATGAGCGTACTTTAAATGGAGACGTTCATTACCGTTTTGTAATTGACATGGCATCATTGAAAAACTAAGTTTTTTTAAACTAAAAAAGGGAATCATCTTTATAGATAATTCCCTTTTTTTATGCTTTGAATTTTTAATTATAAACTTTTACTATAAAAATAAAATCTTGCATTTTTCTTATTTGAGCAGTTCTGTTTAAGCCTGCTAAAGTATTTTTCTTGTTGATGTTTATTTTTTGTTTTAACGAATCTTGAGGAATATTATCAATAGATTTTAAAACAAAATCTGATTTTACAGCGAAAGCTGCACCATCTGCTAAAGTCTGTTTACCACTTACAATTCCAATAACATTGCCTCTGTTATCCATTAATGGCCCACCAGAATTACCTGGATTAACAGGGATAGAAACTTGGTAAGCAGTAGAGTCTCCACCAAAACCAGTAGAAGAGCTCAAATAACCTTTTCCATAAACTATGTCATCTTTTGGATAACCGATAGTATAAACATCTTCTCCTAATTCTGCATTAGATTTTTTAAAGGTATAAGGCAAAGGAGAAAGATTTTTAAATAAAGGATCAATTATTTGTAGAACAGCAATATCATAAGTTGGATCTATATAAATGGTTTCGGCTTTAAAAGATTCGCCTTTACCATTTTGTACATATATGGAATCAGCTTCTTTTACTACATGGTAATTAGTAACAATATAACCATTTGATGATAATGCAAACCCAGTTCCGCCATATTGGCTAATATCTTGAGGTTGGTTAGTAGCACTATTTATATTTCTAATTAATGCTTTTTGAGAACGTTTAATAGTTTCCATATCCCGTTTCAACTCGCTGTAATTTGATACATGGTTTTGACCATCAAACTGACCAGTCAAAAACAAAGTTGATAGGGTAACCAAAATTGCAATACTTGCAGCCACAGCTAAGCTTCTTTTAGATTTTCTCCAAAAAGAAATGATATTATGTGGTTGCTTTTTGAATTCATGATTTAACGCTTCCAAATCAATATCGTTATGGATATTATCCATGGCAGCTTTAAGCTCTTTTTTATCCCCGTAAGATTTTAACGATTGTAAAAAATTTAAATGCTCAGTAACTTTTTGATCAAAGGAGGAATTTTGCTTTCTCTCATTTTCAAAAGCAGATGATTGCTGGGCATCCATTTCTTGAAAAAGGTAAGCCTCAATTTCTTTAATTAATTCAATCTCGCTTTTCATCTCTTTTATTTACTAAAAAATAGTTTCTTTAACCTTTGCAGGCATTTATATTTTTGAGTTTTGGCATTATCAGCGTTGGTATAACCAAATTTTTCACTAATATCTTGCATAGACTTATTGTGGATATAAAAATCTTCAATAATAGTTTTACAAGGCTCACCCAATTGTAATAAGGCTTTATCCATCATTAAAAATTGTTGATCTTTTTCTTCATGGTTAGCCAAATCTGGTTCCACAGCAAAATGATCTTCATAATCATTAATATTTGCGTTGTACCTACTTTTATGGTTCAACTTTTTTAGCCATAATCTTCTGCAAACAGAGTATAAAAATGTTTTAAGCTTACTTGTTAATTCAAAATCACCGCTCTTAATTTTATCATGAAGTATTATTATACCTTCTTGATAAATATCTTTCGCATCGTCTTCGTTCCCATTATTATTAATGATTAGCTGATAAATCATCGGAAAATAAGCTTTGTAAAGATATTGAAGCGTTGAAGATGAATTATTAAGTATTCCTAAAATAACCTCGTTATCTGTTGGCTTAGAATAATTTATCTTACTACTCACTGTTTAATACTATTTCTGCTAAATTGTAACCCTTAATCCATAAAAAAAAATTAAATATTATTTATTTATAAAATAATATGAATACGCCATTTGAAGAACAAAAATAAGACTATGAAAAAAATATTATTTTTTTTTTGTGGAACGTGGGTTACCTTTTATTATTTATGGTATAAAGTGAAAATTAATCACAATTAAAAAGAAATTATTAATATGAAAAACTTATTCAAATTCGGATTTATTGCTTTAGCATTATCATTATCAGTTGTTGCTTGTAATTCTAACAAAGCAGCAGACGAAACTGCAGATTCAGCTGCTATGGATTCTATCACTGTTGATACTGCTGCAGTTGATACTGTTGCTGGTGATTCTTCAATGGTTAAAGTTGATACTACAAAAGCAAAAATGTAATCTTAAAAGATTTCAAAAAGCCGCTTTTTCACGAAAGCGGCTTTTTTTATGTGTAAATTTTTATTTCCTATAATATTTGTACCTCTTTATACAAAATAATATCTCTGTTTTTTGTATTCTAAAACCTTTGAAAATTTTCATTATTTTGAGCTTCTCATTCTAAAATTAAAATGCAATTAGAAAAACTTGAGATCAAAGGTTTTAAAAGTTTTGGCGATAAGATTACCATTCATTTTAACAAAGGCGTTACTGCTATAGTTGGGCCAAATGGTTGTGGTAAATCTAATGTTGTTGATGCAATTAGATGGGTGTTGGGCGAGCAAAGTACAAGAATGCTACGATCTGAAAAAATGGAAAATATCATTTTTAATGGTACAAAAGCCCGTAAACAAGCTAACCTTGCAGAAGTTTCTCTTACTTTTGATAACACAAAAAACATCCTACCAACTGCTTTTTCTCAGGTTACTATCACCAGAAAATTATATCGTACAGGAGAATCAGAATACAGGTTAAATGATGTTCTATGTAGATTAAAAGATATTACTGATTTATTTTTAGATACAGGAATTGGTGCCGATTCTTACTCTATCATAGAATTAAAAATGATAGACGAGATTATAGCTAATAAAGAAAATTCTAGAAGAGGATTATTTGAAGAAGCGTCTGGTATTTCCAAATATAAATTAAGAAAAAAGCAAACTTTTAATCGTTTAAAAGAAACAGAAGTAGATTTGAATAGATTGGAAGATTTATTATTTGAAATTGATAAAAATCTTAAAGCTTTAGAAAATCAATCAAAAAAAGCAGAACGCTATTACAAAATTAAAGAAAAATATAAAATTTTAAGCTTGGTTTTAGCTTCTTTTAAAATTGTTGATTTTAAAAAATCACTAAACCAATTAGAAAGACAAGAAGAAAATCAAAGTCAAGGAAAACACAATCTTTCAATTAAAATTGATGAATTAGATGCTTTAATTCAAAAAAAGAAATTCAATAATTTAACTAAAGAAAAAAACTTATCTACTCAGCAAAAAGCAACAAATGATTTTATTTCTAAAATACGTTCTTATGAAAGTGAAAAAAAAGTAAAAAATGAACAACTGAAATTTTATCAGGAAAAGGAGAAAATATTAACAGAAGAAGTTGATAAAGATAAAAATCAGCAAATACATATCAATTATAATATCAAAAGACTAAACGAAGATAAGTTACAAGAAGAGCAAAATTTGAACATCCTCTCCGTTTTTTTAAATGACTTAAAAAATGAAGTTGAGGAGTTACGATTGCAAATTCAGTTAGGTAAAGTAAGAGTAGAATCTTTACAAAAAGAAAGTAACGAACTTCAAAAGAATCTTTATAAAACTGAAAAAGAATCTGATATTTTTAATATCCAACAAGAAGCTTTATTACAAGAAAGTAGACGAAATATTGAAGACACCAATAACAGGGAAAACGAACTTTCTGAATTTAATAAAGTAATAGCTTTATTAGAATTAGAAATTATAGAAAAACAAAATATTTTAGAGAATCTTGAAAAAGAAGAACAAAATTTAAACCTACAAATTGAAGGTTTAGAAAAGAATGTTATAACTGATAAAGAAACCTTAAATGAAATCAGCAGAAAGCTAGACGCGAAACAAAACGAATACAATTTAACCAAAAGTATGGTTGATAATTTAGAAGGTTTCCCAGAATCTATCCGGTTTTTAAAGAAAAACGCTCAATGGAATAAAAATGCTCCGCTTTTATCTGATATTCTTTTTTGTCAGGAAGAATATCGGGTTGCCATTGAAAGTTATTTAGAAAACTTAATGAACTATTATGTAGTTCAAAACTATGATGAAGCCGTTATAGCTATAAACTTATTGAGCAACGCCGCTAGAGGAAAAGCAAATTTCTTTGTTTTAGAAAGTTTAAAAGAGCAAAATAATTTGTCTATAAATATTCCACAAAACGCAGTGAGCGCTTTAACCGTAGTGGAAGTTGATAAGAGGTATGAAAACCTTTATCAGTATTTATTACAAAACGTTTATTTGGTTGATGATGAAGCTTACAGAAATTTAGAAACTGTAAATAACGAGGAGATAATCTTGATTGGAAAATCAGGAAAATTCTTTAAAAGTCATCATATTTTATCGGGAGGTTCTGTTGGTTTATTTGAAGGAAAAAGAATTGGAAGAGTAAAAAATTTAGACAATCTTTTAAAAGAAACAAAATCTTTAAATAGCATTTTAGAGATGCTGAAAGAAAAAATTGCTGATGAAACTATTAAAATAAATAGTTTAAAATTAGTATCTCAAAATACTGATATACAAATTAATAGAAAAGAATATAATCTTTTACAAAATGAATTGATATCAGTTAAAACTAAGCAAGAACAATAC
>JBBRYE010000061.1:0-20009 GCA_038237895.1 Sphingobacteriales bacterium
ATTGTTAATCATTATCTGTACGCTTTATTATATCCTATCACTAAATTTATTTACAACAAATTTTTTATAAATACACAAAATCAAAGTCATAATAATCCTATCTATTTTTGGCAGCAAGCTTTTGGTTATTTATGCCTACCTCGCCTTTATTTTAATCGTAAAAATTTAATTGTTGTATGTTTCGAAACTGCAGGTTGGCCTATTGTTAAATATTGTAAAAAATGGAATATCCCGGTTATAATGGATTTTGCTTCTATCAGTCATGAAAAAGCTAAATGCTTTGGGATTTATGAAACACAATACGGTATCAATTTAAAATTAAAGGAGCGGGCTTTAATTGCTTATGGGTTTTACTGTTCAGAATTTTGTAAGAAGAGCTTTGAAGGGTTGACCTCTGCAAAAAAGGATTTTGTGTTGTATTTAGGGGCAGAAGGTAAGAAGATTCAAGAGGCAAGTAGCAAGTATCAAGACTTAAGTAGTCAGGGGTCAGAGGTCGGGGGTCAGAATCCTAATTATTGGAATGGAAATAATAAGCCTGAGAATAGCATTAAACTGTCTTTTATTGCTAATTTAGAATACAGAAAAGGTTTAGATATATTTTTGGAGGGTATTTATGCTTATGAATATCCAGTGTTTTTAGAGGTGCATTTAATTGGAAGAATTAGGGAAGAATGGGTCAATCAGCATTTACCTAAAGAAATGATCAATCAAAATATTAAATTGATATATCGGCCAGCCATGAGTCAATCAGAATTATTTGCTTATCTTCAAAAAGAAGCTTTTGATTTAAATGTTCAATGTAGCCGTTTTGATTCTTTTGCGATGGTGGTACCCGAAACCATGATGCAAGGAATTCCAAACGTAGTTTCTCCATTTGTGGGTGCTGGCGAAATGATTAAAGATGGTTTTAATGGTTTCATCATGGAAGAACTGAGCTCAAAATGTTTAATGCAAAAAATCAAATCTTTTATTAATTTACTTCCAAATGAAAAATATAATCTAAAGCATGAAGTTTTATTAAGCTCTAAAAATATGTCTTGGGAGAATTATTATAGAGAACTATCAAAATCGTTGAATTTAATATCTAAAAGTAAACTATGAATGTACAATATGGTTGTGGAAAATGTGCTCCTGTAAATTGGATAAATTTTGATATTTCTCCAAATTTACGTCTCGAAAAATTACCTATTGTTGGATCTCTATTTGTAAGGAAACAATGGGGGGCATATCCAAAAAATGTACGAGTCGGAGATATTATAAAAGGGCTTCCAAACATTAAAAACGACTCATGCGATACTGTATATTGTTCTCATGTTTTGGAACATTTGCCTTATTACGATTTACAAAAAGCATTATCTAATACCTATAAAATATTAAAAAAAGGAGGCATATTTAGATTAGTGGTTCCTGATATGGAGGTTTATGTAAATACTTATAATAAAAACAAAGAAAATGGAATAAAAACGGCTTGCCATACTTTAATGACAAGCACTTTAATGTCAGAAGAATCAAATGCAAATACCTTATCAGAAAAAATTTCAAGACTATTAGGTAACTCTAAGCATTTATGGAATTACGATTATGATTCAATGTCGATAGAATTAGAAAAGGCAGGTTTTAAAGAGATAAGAAGAGCAGAATTTAATGATTCTGAAAATAAAAATTTCTTAGATGTTGAGGATCCAGGCAGATTTTATATTTGTCTCGCAATAGAATGTAAAAAATAGTCTGATGAAAATTACTTTTATAGTCGAATTTCCCACCCAATTTGAAGTACCTTTTTACCAGTATGTGTCAAAACAGATTAAAGAGCAAAGAGCAAAGAGCAAAGATGCCTCTAATGAACTATTAGATTTTCACGTGATTTATAACAATACTGATCAAGAAGATTATCATGATTTTGAGTTAGGAAAAAAGGTTGGATGGGGATTTAACTTGTATGAGGGTTATACTTATTTTATTGCAGATAAAAAAGATATTGTTAATTCTGTTTCAATAATTTTGGATCGTGAAAAATATGATTTTGTAATTCTAAACGGCTATAAAAATTCTTATAAAGGCCTGCCTAATTTATGTAAGCAGAAGCACATCCCTATCGCTTTGCGTATAGATTCAGTTCTTTATAATTTAAGCCCTATTAAAAAGCTTTTAAAGCGTATCTACCTGCCTATTGCTTATCGTCAATTCAATCATTTTTTTGCGGTAGGATCTGAAACAAGGCAATTTTTAAACTATTTGGGAATCGATAATAAACGCATCAGTTATTTTTCTTATTCTGTTGATGAGGTATGGTTTGCCGAAAAATCAAAAGATGCCATTAAAGTAAATACCCTAAAACAAAATCATCAATTACAAGATAAAAAAGTCTTATTAAGCGTAGCAAAATTTGTCCCTCGTGAATCTCCCTGGGATATTCTAAAAGCTTTCGAATTGTTAAATGATAAAAATTTAGTTTTAATATTGGTAGGTGATGGTGAAGAGCAAAATGCATTAGAAAATTACGCACAGCAAATGCCTCATTTAAAAATTATTTTTACTGGTTACATTCCCTATCAAGAATTACCTTCTTACTATGGTATCAGTAATGTTTTTATTCATGCGGCCAAAAACGAACCTTGGGGTGTTTCGGTTCATGAAGCTTTATCTTGTGGATGTACTGTGATTACCTCAGATATGGTGGGTTCTAGTAAAGATTTGATTATTGAAGCGGAGAATGGATTTACATATCCTTTTGGTGATGTAAAACAATTAGCAAAAAAGATAAAATCTTCCTTAAATATCAATCTGAATAAAAAAGAGAAAACTAATACTGCCATTTTAAAAAATTGGAGCTATGTAAAAATGTGGGATGAAATTATAAGCTATTGTCAAAATGAATAAAAAATGGATTTTAGGGTTAGATAGTTTAAGAATTGTATTAGCATTAATTGTTCTTTTAAGTCATTTAGATACTTATTCAATTTTTCATTCTAATAATACTAATGAACTGTATAGATTAATAGGATTTATATTTGGAAATTCTTTTGTTGGTGTTTGTGCAGTAATTGCATTTTTCGTCGTTTCAGGAATTGTAATCCATTTTCCGTATGTCAACGGTAAAACAATGCAACCATTTTCATTTTTAATTAAAAGATTTTTAAGAATTAGCATCCCAATGATTGCTGTTTATATTCTTGCTAAGGTTGTTGGTATGACTATTTCAAAACTTCCTTTTTGGAGTTTATACTGTGAACTGATTTATTATTTTTTATATCCCTCAATACTGTATTTTATAAGGAAAAAAGAATGGATTCTTTATATTTTCTTTGCTTTAAGTTTTGTAAGTAGTTATGTAATTGTATTTGTTAATGGGACAGCCTTTAATGATTTAATTACCCATAACAAAGCTTTAAATGCTGAGTATTGGCAATTTGGTATTTTAGTTACAGCAATTTTGGGATTACCAAACTGGTTACTTGGAGTAATTCTAGCTCGTAAATATTCTCTGATTAAAGAATATAATTTTATTTCAAGGTCTAAAATCTATCTCATCCGCATGGCGATTTTTTTTCTAAGTATGATTTGTTCAGTTTTAAGATACCATTTTAGCTTAAGTTATACACTGAGTCTGAATATATTTGGCCTTTTTGCTGCTATTTGGATTTGGTATGAAATAAATTATTGGAGTAAGCACACCACTATAAAATTATTTGAGCAAATGGGTAAAATAAGTTACTCAGTTTATATCTGTCATGCATTAGTAGTCTACATAATTGCACATTCCTTTAAGCCTAGTTTATGTATAATTAGTTTAGAGATTATTGCGACATTATTGTTTTCTTATCTCTTTTATTTAATTGTAGAAAAGCCTTCTCATAAACTAGCTCAAAAAATTAGATAGATTTTGAAAATCCTCCATATCACCGCATCCTACAAACCCGCTTATATTTACGGAGGTCCTATTTACTCTGTGGCTGCTTTGTGCGAAGAGGTAGAAGCTGAGGGCGGAAAGCAGAAAGCTGAAAGCGAAGTTGAAAGTCGACAGTTGAAAACTGAATCTAAATTAGATTCAAATAATAATTCCATCGCCCTCCATAAAGTTCATTCTTCGGCAAAATTAGATTCTGCTCAGCGTGATACAATACAAGTATATACCACCCTAGCCAATGGAAAAGAAGAACTTCCTTACCAAAACGGAGAAACTAAAATAGTTGATGGAGTAAAAGTTGAATACTTTAAACGAGTAACGAAAGACCATAGCCACTTTTCTCCTTCTCTATTATCACATTTATGGAAAAACGCCAAAAACTTTGACGTGATTCACATTCACTCTTGGTGGAATTTAGTAAGTATAGGAGCCGTTTGCATTTGTTTATTGAAGGGAATAATACCTATTATTTCTCCAAGAGGAATGCTTGGTGATTATACCATTAGTAAGTCCAAAAGTATATTTCATCGTTTTTTTGGGAAATATTTATTAAGGAAATGCAATTTTCATGCAACCACTAATATGGAAGCTACGGAAATAAATAATCGGGTTTTTAGTGGCTACGTGGAGGTGATTGATTTGATGTTGGAAGGTGATATAAAGTTAAAAGTGGAAAGCAATAATTACATAGATGAAAGAGCAAAGAGTAAAGAGCAAAGAGTAAAGAGTAAAGAAGGATTAAGGAAAATATTTGTCATTCATAATATTGTGAATTTACTACAGGAGTTACCTATTAAAACAAGGGTTTTTGATGGGACTCTTAACTTGATTTTTTTATCCCGTATTCATCACAAAAAGGGAATAGAATTATTATTAGATGCCTTGGCATTAGTTAATTTTCCTTTTCAATTAAGGATAGTAGGTCAAGGAGATTTACACTATGTTGAAAGTTTAAGGTTGAAAGTAGAAGGTTTAAAATTGAATGATAAAGTGACTTGGCATGGTGCAGTTTATGGTGATGAAAAATATTACTTATTAGCACAGCATGATGCTTTTATTTTACCTTCTTATAATGAGAATTTTGCAAATGTAGTTGTAGAGAGCATTGCCGTTGGTACTCCTGTTCTCATTTCTGATAAAGTTGGATTAAAAGATTATGTTCTCAACAATAATTTCGGTTTAGCTTTTAAATTAGAAGAGTTGAGAGAGGCTTTAGATACCACTTATTCAATATTAAGAAATGGGAAGGGTAATTTTAATATGATAGGTTTTAAATCTCAGCAAACTTTAATAGAAAACTATTTAGAAATGTACAAACAAGTATAATTCCAAAGATTTTGCCACGAATATCACTAATGAACACCAATCATTTAGCATTAGTTTTGCTATTGCTTTATAAATAAGAGTCATACAAATCTTAAAATTATGTTATCAAAATTCAGATAATAAATTTGCCGCTAATGATAATTACGAATGATGAGAATCTTGTAAATTCTAAAATCCTGTAAATCAAGATTAAGACAATTAAGCTTTACCATAGATATAAATTGAAAGATTATATTTCAGAATCTAAAGAGAGAAACCAAAGATTATAAATTGCTATCCATAGTTTTTTATAAATTAGCTTCTTAAATTACCAAAATCAACAATGAATTTATCCTTCTCTATTATCATTTTAACACATAACGAAGAGAAAAATATTCAGGATTGTTTACTTAGTGTAATTGGATTAGATTGTCCAATATTTATTGTTGATTCTGGATCAACTGATGACACCTTAAAGATAGCCGAAAAATATAATGTACAAGTTTTCCATCATCCTTTCGAAAATTATGGTCAGCAAAGGAATTGGGCATTTGAAAATCTTCCTATAGCTACAGATTGGATTTTGAATATGGACGCAGATCATCGCATAACTCCAGAACTTGCGTTAGAAATTCAACATATTTTCTCGAAACCAATTTTAGAAGAAACTAAGGGTTTTTTAGTCAGTAGAAAAACTATTTTCTTAGGGCGATGGATAAAGCATGGTGGGCATTATCCTGTTTATCATGCTATTTTGTTCCGTAAAGGTTTTGGGCATTGTGAGGATAAATTGTACGACCAGCATTTTGTAGTAGATGGGGTTTGCGAAACCATCAAAGCCGATATGATTGATACCCTTACGGATTCTTTAACCTCTTTTACAGAGAGACATAACCGATGGTCTACATTAGAGGCAGAAGATCAGTTTTACAACTATGGCGTTAGCAAACGAGGCTTAGTAGAGGGCAAATTAACGGGTAATGCACAACAACGCAGAAGACACATCAAATCGGTTTATGAGAAGTTTCCCTTATTTATCCGTCCTTTTATTTATTTTTTTATTCGATATTTTATAAAACTTGGGTTTTTAGATGGTAAAACGGGTTTAGTTTTTCATTTTCTACAGGGCTTTTGGTTTAGGTTTTTGGTGGATGCTAAAATTTATGAGATGAGAAAAAAAATTAAACAATAGCTTTAATTTTAACTCATCCCCTAAAATTAAAATATTCTTATCTTCGACTCTTTATAATTTAGCGCATAATAATTAAATGTACATCCTAGGAATTAACGCTTACCATGCTGACGCTTCGGCTTGTATCTATCATAACGGAGAACTTATCGCAGCAGCGGAGGAAGAACGTTTTCGTCGCATTAAACATTGGGCTGGGTTTCCCACTATTGCTATAAAATTTTGTTTAAAAGAAGCAGGAATTAGCATTAGTGAAGTGGATTATATCGGAATCTCTAGAGATCCGAAAGCTAATTTTGGTAAGAAGGTTTTTTCTGCCATTAAAAATAGATTGAGTGTGAGTAATATGCTCAATCGGGCTAAAAACTTAAAAAAAGCAGCAAGTATAGAAGACGAAATCCTAAATCATTTTAAAATTGACAAATCGGATTTAAAAGCCCAGATTATAAATGTAGAACATCATAGAAGTCATTTAGCAAGTGCTTTTTTTGCTTCTGATTTTGAGGAAGCCGCCATATTATCTATTGATGGTTTTGGAGATTATTCGTCTACCATGATTGCTACTGGCAAAGGAAATAAAATCACGGTTTTAGATACTGTTTCTTACCCACATTCTGCTGGCGTATTCTATACCACATTTACCCAATATTTAGGTTTTCCTCATTATGGTGATGAATATAAAATAATGGGTTTGGCACCTTACGGCGAGCCAAAATATGTTGAGCAATTAAAAGATGTTTTAATATTTAAGGATAACGGATTATTTGAACTCAACTTAGATTATTTTAATCATCCAAAAGCTGGTGTGCAAATGGCTTGGGAAGGCGGAGTTCCAAATATGGATAGCCTTTATACCCAACATTTAATTGATAAATTTGGTCCGTTAAGAGGTACAGACGAACCTTTATCACAATACCATAAAGATTTAGCGGCATCAATCCAAAGAATTACTGAAGAATTAATTTTTCATATCTTAAATCATCTCCAAAAAAGAACAGGATTAAAAAATATTTGTATTGCTGGTGGAGTTGCTCAAAACTCAGTTGCAAATGGTAAGATATTGGCAAATACTTCTTTTGAAAAATTGTACATCCCTCCCGCTGGCCATGATGCAGGGACATGTTTGGGTGCCGCTTTGTGGATTTATAATCAGGTTTTAGAAAATCCTCGTTTACCCATTACCAATCATGGTTATTTAGGAAGTCAGTTTTCTAATGAGGAAATTATTGCAGTACTAGAAAAACAAAACATTGCCTATGAAAAATTAGAGGGCGATGCCTTATTTGATAAAGTGAGTGATTGTTTGATAAATTCTGGAGTGGTGGGATGGTTTCAAGGAAGAGCAGAATTTGGGCCAAGAGCTTTAGGACATCGTTCTATCATTGCTGACCCAAGGAGAGCAGATGCCAAGGAGATTTTAAACGCAAAAATCAAGAGAAGGGAATCTTTTAGACCTTTTGCTCCTTCTATTTTAAAAGAATATGTGGGCGAATACTTTGAAGTAGTTGATGAGGTTCCGTTTATGGAGAAAGTTTTCCCTATCAAAAAAGAAAAGCATTCCGTTATACCCGCAGTAACTCATGTTGATGGAACTGGCAGATTACAAACCGTTGATAAAGATGTTGAGCCTAAATATTACGGATTAATAGAAAACTTTAGACAGAAAACAGGTGTACCCATATTATTGAATACTTCTTTTAATGAAAATGAGCCTATCGTTAATAAACCCGAAGAAGCTTTAGCTTGTTATTTAAGAACTAAAATGGATATGTTGGTGATGGGTGATATTGTTGTAAGTAGGGTTTAAAACAACATAACTTATCAATCGGTATTAATCCTGAATTATTATTTTTATTAAAAAAAATTTTGGGCGTTTTAACACGCTTTCCGTTATATCTTTTTTTCCGAAAAAGAAAAAAAGGATGTCACTCCAATCGTTAACGCAACTATCACTTTAATTATCTAAATCTTACTCCAACCCATCAATACTTACAGCTACTTTACCTGTGGCAACTACCATTGCCACAATTGCATTTGGTGTTAAAATTACTTTATTTGGAGTGATACCCGTTAAACTACCGTTTACTTTTACTCCTTTTATAGGTTGATAATTATTCAAATATCCCGACATTGTTTTCTCTCCATCGGCCAGTTGTGAGGCAATTGAAAAACGACAAGCATCACTCATTTTTTTGAGGATTAATCCGTGAGCTAACCAGTTCCCTACTTTTAGTAGTTTGTTTTTAGAGTCGAGAACAAAATCTACCTGGTCTAAATAAATTTCTTTTGTTTCGGCATTGTAAGCCGGAATTCCGGTGAGGTAGAAATCTCCATTGACTGAACCACTTAAATTTAAAGCGACAATCATTCTACCGTCCTTTCCCCATAAATCAACTTTATTTACGGTAACAGATCTGCTTCCAGATTCAAACTTTTGACCTGCAAAGTTTTTAGAAACTACAGAAGATGCATAACTATAGGGCGCAAAAGCGGCAACATTCGCTTTAAAATCATCAGGCAATTTATCTACAGCTTTTAACACAATGGCATTTCTATCAAAAGAGATAGATGGTTTACGTCCGATTGCGGTTTCTAAATAAGTTTTTAAACCCAAATTAGCCGTTATTTTTTGATTTGCAACTGCAGCTTTTGCAGCATAAACTTCTACCGGCTGCATGGTAAACCAGGTATTGTATTCTTCATTCACTTTAGTAGGCTCACTAAAACTTTGCAAAGCATCTAAAACATAAGGTTTAATATCTAAAGATTGTGCAATTGCATCATCAACTAGTTTAGAAAGCGTTCCTTTAAATATTGATATTGCCGGATTTATTAAATAGGTAATAGGAATTGTTTTTCCCGCAACACTAACTGTAGGTGCTTCTTTCCAAGTAATGTTTTGGATAGCTGTTATGGTTATGATTTTCCAGTCCTTTAAACCTACTGCAGAACTTAATCTAACGGTTCCGTTTAAATTAAAATCTTTAGTATCAGATAAATCTATTCCGAAAGATTGAAGTCCGTATTTAACTTTTCCTGTTACTTTTAATGGTAAATCCATGATAATTTTACCGTCCTTTTCTACAATTGCGATGTTGGATTGCTTATAGACTTTCATCATCAAATTATCACCATCTAAAGAATTATCCTCATAAATTAACCCATTTAGGTATTTATTGGTTTGTGTTTGTAAATCTTTAACAGCTATCTCTACCGGCATATTGATGTAAGAAAGTTGTTTTTCATACACCACTTCTGTTGAGGAATAATCTGGCAAAGGTTTTAATGCCATTACTTGTTTGGTGCTACCACAAGAGGAAAACAAGATTGCAATGCTTGCAACCAAAATTATATTTAGGATGATTTTTTTCATTTTGATTTTTAAAACGCAAAGATAATTCAGTAATCTGATATTTTAATATTTGATTGTCAAAAAGATAACAGATTACTTATTCCTTATTGAAAGCAAAAAATTTATTTTATGTGTGGATTCAATCGACATGAAAAATTAACATGTCGAAAAAAAAGATAAAAATCGACATAACGAAAATATTTAAGAGACCTTTAGTATTGCAATAGGGATTGGTGCGGAAATCCTTTTTTATTTGTCATCCTGAGCGGAGTCGAAGGAAGGCAAATAAAAAAGATTGGAGAGAAAGCCCGACCCAGATTTTTATCGGGGGATTGCCCAAATTTTATTTAATCACTGTCTCCAGCATTTTTATATATCCCTCAATCCCTTCTTCTATGTCTTTTAAATAAATAAATTCATCGGCTGTATGAGATCTTGCCGAATCGCCAGGGCCGCATTTTAGGGAAGGGATATTTAACAAGGATTGATCAGAAGTGGTTGGGGAACCATAAGTGTTCTTTCCTAAAGAAATTCCGGCTTGTACAATTGGATGTTCTTTTGGAATAGAAGAAGGTTTCAATCTGACAGAACGAGGAACCACTTCGCAACTCACAAATTGACGAATAATTTTTAAAACGTCTTCATTGCTGTAAACATCTGTTACCCGAACATCTACCGTAAAAGTGCAATTGTCGGGAACTACATTGTGCAAAGTGCCCGAATTGATGATAGTTACTGTCATTTTTATGGGTCCTAAAGTATCTGAAACTTTAGTAAACTGGTAATTCTGAAACCACTCGATATCTTTTAAGGCTTTATAAATCGCATTTTCTCCTTCGTTCCTAGCAGCATGGCCAGATTTTCCTTTTACATGACAATCTAATACCATTAAACCTTTTTCGGCAATTGCCAAATCCATTAAAGTAGGTTCGCCAACAATAGCAAAATCTAGTTTTCCAAGCTCGGGAATAATAGATTCTAAACCTCCTTTGCCCGAATTTTCCTCTTCGGCAGTAGTAGCAATTGCAATATTATATTTTAAATTTTCTTGATTGTGAAAGTATAAGAAAGCAGCAATTAACGATACTAAACAACCGCCCGCATCATTACTTCCTAAACCAAATAATTTTCCCTCAGCTTCTTCAGGCGAAAACGGATCTCGGGTGTAGCTTTTATTAGGCTTCACAGTATCGTGGTGAGAATTCAATAAAATTGTGGGTTTTTTAGCATCAAAATGCTTGTTAAAAGCCCAAATATTGAAGCCTTTGGTTTGAAAATCGACACTGTTTTGAGTAAAAAAATCAGAAATAATAGCAAAAGTTCCAGCTTCTTCTTTTGAAAAAGACGGGGTAGCAATTAGCTTTTTTAAAAGTGAAACTGCGTTTTCGTATATTATCTTTATATCAGTCATTTTCTTTACTCTTTATTCCTTACTCCTTAAACCCTATTCCTCTAGCCTATTCCTTAATATATAATTCCCCAGCAATTTTCGCCGAAGTTTTAATCCCTTTAATCATTGCGGAGCTGAAACCGTTATGCTCCATTTCATTTAATCCGGCAATGGTACAGCCTTTTGGCGAGGTTACTTTATCAATCTCATGCTCTGGATGGGAAGCTAATTGTAATAATAAATCGGCAGCACCTTTTGCGGTTTGAGCCGCCATCATCAAGGCATCTTTTGCATGGAAACCAACTTCTACACCGCCTTGCGAAGCCGCTCTGATTGAACGTAAGAAGAAGGCAATTCCGCAAGCACAAAGAGCCGTGGCTGAGGTCATTAAATCCTCTTGAATTTGGATAGTCATCCCCACGGTATCAAAAATATCTTTCACTATATTAAGACTTTTCGCCGATGCATTGTCAGTCGCAAAACAGGTCATAGATTGCTGAATAGCGATGGAAGTATTGGGCATTACCCTTACCACCTGTAAATTATCATACAATTTCTCACGAATATTTTTGCAGGTTACGCCCGAAACCACCGAGGTAAATAATTGCTTTTCTGGGCTTATAGATGCTTTAATTTCATCCAAAACCTTATTCACCTGTTGAGGTAAAACGGCTAAAATAATAATATCTGCTTGCTTAACAGCATCGGCATTATTATCCGAAGTTTTAAAACCTTGAGCAGCGTATTCGGCTAAACCAGCTACATTTCTTCTGGTTAAAGTGATGGCGTTAGCAGGATACAATCCGCTTTTTACCAAGCCTTTGGCTAGTGATAAACCAATGTTTCCGCTTCCTATGATGGTTATTTTGCTCGAATTCATATTTCAGTTTGTTAGTTTCTTAGTTGATTAGTTTGTTAGGCTTTTCAATGTATTATTTAATTTGGGCGTTTATACAGGCTTTCCGCTGTATCTTTATTCCATGGTCTGTGTCCCCACAGACCATTAATGTATTACTGATTTAGTTTCGGTCTGTGAGGACACAGACCGAGGTGTAGCTAGCGGATGTATCTTTTTTGTTTTATTCTTCGACTCTTCCAAGGGCATCCCTTTGGGACGCTCAGAATGACAAAAAAGGATTCCGCTTCTCCAAAGGAGTCCTTTGGACTATCCTTTACACAAAATTTATCTTCTTTCAATATTCAACCAAGCCCTGTAATCTTTGCGCTCTCTGTGAAAAACTCCTTTTCCTCTGTGGTTAAATAATTAACCTTGTACCAAACTCACCTTTAATTTTCAACTCACTTAAATCATCGGCTTTACCTATAAAAACTTCTTTAACACCTTTATTTATCGCCTCAAAAGCATTATGCAACTTGGGCAACATGCCATCAGCAATAATTCCTTTAGCTTTTAAATCTTCGTATGAAATAAGATTTAGCTCTTTAACCAAAGAATTATCATCCTCAACATCCATTAAAACTCCTTTTTTCTCGAAACAGTAAATTAAAGAAGTTTCGTAATTTTTAGACATTGCAATAGCTAAAGCAGAAGCAATGGTATCGGCATTGGTGTTTAATAATTGCCCTTCTGCATCATGCGTAATGGCAGAAAAAACGGGTATAAAACCGCTTTCTATTAATTTAGATAGGTTTTCTCTTTCTATTGACTTTTCATCTAAATCACCTACAAAGCCATAATCAATAGCTGCGATTGGGCGTTTTTTAGCTTTAATTAAATTGCCGTCTGCTCCGCATAATCCAATGGAATTACAACTAAAACTTTGCAATTGAGCGACTAAATTTTTACTGATTAAGCCCGCATAAACCATAGTAACAATGCGCAAGTTTTCTATATCGGTAATTCTTCTTCCATCAATTATTTTAGCTACAACACCCATATCCTCAGCTAATTTGGTTGCCATTTTACCCCCACCATGCACTAAAATTTTGTGGCCTTCTAAATCGGCGAAAGCCTTTAAAAATTCATACAACTTTTCAGAATTGTCAATAACATTTCCTCCAATTTTTATGACGGTTAGTTTCTCCATTTACAAATTTTTGTCCCATGATCTGTGTCCTCACAGATCATTTTATTTTATTACGGTCTGTGAGGACACAGACCGAGGTTTTAGATTATAAGTTCTCCAATATAATTTTCAAAACTGCTTGTGCCGCCCAAACTCTATTATTAGCCTGATTTAAAACTAATGAATTTGGTCCGTCTAAAATTTCGTGAGATAACTCTAAACCCCTTCTTACAGGTAGGCAATGCATCACACCGGCATTATTTGTCAACTTCAACTTCTCATTTGTCATCATCCAACCTTCACCATCGGTTAAAATTTTACCATAATCATTATAACTCGACCAGTTTTTAACGTACACAAAATCGGCACCAGCCAAAGCTTCATCTTGATTATTGGTTACGATAGCATTACCTACAAACTCAGGTGCTAAATTACAACCTTTGGGATGCGTGATTACAAAATCGTAATTTGTTTTGTTCATCCACTCTGCAAAAGAATTTGCTACTGCTTGCGGCAAAGGTTTTACATGTGGTGCCCAAGTTAAAACCACTTTAGGTTTTTCTGTTTTCTTTAATTCTTCAATAGTAATCAAATCGGCTAAACTTTGTAAAGGATGACGAGTTGCAGATTCTAAACTCACTACTGGAACACCGCAAAATTTCACAAACTTATTAAAAATCTCTTCTGAGTAATCCTCTTCCCTGTTCACTAAGCTTGGGAAAGATCTGAAACCGATGATGTCGCAATATTCTCCCATCACACCTGCAGCCTCTCTGATATGCTCTACAGTGTTACCGTTCATAATAATTCCATCTCGAGTCTCTAAAGCCCAGCCTTCTTTATCCAAATTCATTACTATTACCTGCATACCTAAATTTAAAGCAGCTTTTTGTGTACTTAAGCGGGTACGCAAACTTGGATTCAAGAATATTAGACCTAAGGTTTTGTGTTTACCTAAAAGTTCATCAGCAAATGGATTTTTCTTTTTAGATAAAGCTTCTGAAACTAAATCTTCAATATTAGGAACGTCGTTAACGGATGAGAAAAGCTTCATTTTTGATTAGGTTTATATTTCTTCATTACTTCTTTGGTACTTTTTGTTATACCTAGTTCACCTTCTTTTTGGCCTTTTAAAATTCCTTCAATCACAAATTGAGGTAAAATAATAGTTGAACTTGTTTTATTATTATTCATTATTTTTGCGTTAACGATTGGAATGACATCCTTTTTTGCTTTTTCTGCAAAAAAGATATAATGAAAAGCGTGTTAAAACGCCCTCAAAATTAAATTAATTCAATTTAAGTATTCTCTCAAAACTCTCCAAAAACCTATCAGCATGTGCCATAGATAAATTTAAAGCAGGTAATAAACGTATTACATTCGGACTTGAAGTTCCTGTGAAAATATGCTCTTTGAAAAGTAAATCTTTTCTCACATGACTCAATTCTTCTGGTAAATCAATGCCAATCATCAAGCCTCTTCCTCTTACTTCTCTCACTTTATCAAATTTCTTTAATTCGGAAATCAGGTAATTACCAACTTTCTCCGCATTCATCATCAAGTTTTCTTCTTCCATTACTTCTAAAACAGCCAATGCAGCAGCGCAAGCCAAATGATTACCTCCAAATGTTGTTCCCAACATGCCATGCCATGGTTTCAGTTTCGGGCTAATACTGATTGCTCCAATAGGAAAGCCATTCCCAATACCCTTTGCCATTGGATAAATATCAGCTTCCACACCTGCAAAATCATGAGCATAAAATTTTCCGCTTCTGCCGTAACCGCACTGAATAGAATCGGCGATGAAATACGCACCATGTTCATCACAAAGAGAACGGATGCTTTGTAGAAACTCATCATTTGCTACTCTAATTCCTCCAACGCCTTGAATTCCCTCAATAATTACTGCACAAATTTCTTCTCCTTCATCTTCAAAAACACTTTTTAAGGCTTCCACATCATTAAATGGAAGAAAAATAACATTAGAATTTTGATTGACTGGTGCAACAATTTTTGGATTATCAGTCACAGAAACTGCTAAAGAAGTCCGGCCATGAAAAGCTTTTGTGAAAGAAATTATTTTCTTTCTTCCGTTTGCAAAAGAAGCCAATTTCAAAGCATTCTCGTTAGCTTCTGCACCTGAGTTACACAAGAAAAGCTGATAATCTTCTTTTTCCGATACCTTTCCTAATTTCTCAGCCAGTTCAACTTGTAAAGGAATCTCAATAGAATTGGAATAAAAACCAATTTTATGTAACTGATCTTCTAGCCTTTTTACATAATGTGGATGCGTATGGCCAATAGAAATTACAGCATGACCACCATATAAATCTAAATACTCTTGCCCTTTATTGTCCCAAACCAAACTACCTTCACCTTTTACGATGTTGATATTGTTGATTGGATATACGTCGAATAATTTCATTTTTTTTGAGTTGTAAGTTTTAGGTAGTAAGTTTTAAGTTTGACTTGTCCTAACTTTTTGAATTAATAAAATTAACATCGCCTTAACCTCGTTTACAAGTTTGTTTGAAGTTTCATAATCCTCGATTGATAAATATCCTAAATCTTTTGAAAGTAGAATAAAGTATTCAGTTTCATTTGCTGAGCCTAACGATATGTTTAAATATTTGGCAAAATCATTGGATGTGTTTTTACCACAACCTTCGGCTATATTTGCTGGAATAGATGATGAAGCTCTTCTGATTTGATTTGTTAAAGAGTAAAGTTCATCCTTAGGAAAGCTTTTAGTCGCCTTATAAATACCAAGTGTTAATTCATGTGATTTTGACCAAACCCTTAAATCTTTATAATTCTGCATAACTTATTACTTAAAACTTACAACCTAAAACCCAACCGCTTTCAACCTCAAACCCATCGTCTCGTCCAATCCAAACATTAAATTCATATTCTGAACTGCTTGGCCTGATGCCCCTTTTAGTAAATTATCTATGATGGATAAAATCATCAGTTTGTTACCATGTTTTTCTAAATGGAGTAAGCATTTATTGGTATTTACTACTTGCTTTAAATCGATATTGCCTTTACTGATATGTGTAAATGGAGCATCTGCATAAAATTCCTGATATAGCTTTTCTGCTTCTTCTAAGCTTAAATCACAATCTAAATACGTCGAAGCCATTATTCCACGAGGAAATGCGCCACGATAAGGAATAAAATTGATGTCTTTATTGAAATCAGTTTGTAATTGTAAAAGGCTTTCGCCAATTTCATTTAAATGCTGATGCTCAAAAGCTTTATAAACCGAAAGATTATTGTTTCTCCAGCTGAAATGAGTAGTAGCACCGGGTTTTTGACCAGCTCCGGTAGAGCCTGTTGTTGCCGAAATATGAACTTCTGATTTTAGTAAACCTGCTTTTGCTAAAGGCAATAAGGCCAATTGAATACAAGTTGCAAAACAACCCGGATTAGCAATGTTTTGGGCAGACTTTATAGCTTCTTTATTGAGTTCGGGTAAACCGTAAATAAATGCAGAAGGCTGAAGGCTTAAGGCATAAGGCTGGTTATCGTTTTGGCTTTTTGCTTTTGGCATTAAGCTTTTCGCTTTTAAACGGAAATCTTGAGAAAGGTCAATTATCTTAATTAAATCATTAAAAGAATTTGCTTCCAAAAACTTTCTAGCATCGCCATGGCCTATGCATAGAAAAAGTACATCAATATCCTGCGAAAGCTGATTTGTAAATTTTAAATCAGTGTCGCCCAATAAATCAGTATGAACATCAGAAATTAAATTTCCTGCATTGCTATTACTATGGATAAAGGAAATTTCCGTTTCCTGATGATTTACTAAAATCCTTAATAACTCACCCCCAGTATAACCTGCTCCTCCAATTATTCCTACTTTAATTTTTTTCATGTTTAGTTTGTTAGTATTTGGTTGGTTAGTTTGTTAGAGAATAGTACTGATTAACTTACAACCTATGAACTACCAATTTTTTACTACCAAATGTGCTTTAAGTTTTTTGCATTTAGCTTTCAGCCTGATTCACTTTATGCCAAATACTTACTTGATTTCCAAAAATCTTGGAAAATCCTTTTACATCATCGCCCGTATAGCCTTCGTTCATTTCGCCGTAGCTTCCAAATTTGCTGTTCATTAAATCATTTTCAGACTCTATTCCTATCACTAAGAAACGGTAGGGCAACAACTGTATAAATACTTTTCCGTTTACTGTTTTCTGAGTGTTAGTCAAAAAAGCTTCAATATCTCTCATTATTGGATCATGGAACTGCCCTTCATGCATCCAATTACCATAAAACATAGCTAATTGATCTTTCCAGCTCAACTGCCATTTTGTTAAAGTGTGCTTTTCTAAAGCATGATGCGCTTTAATAATCACCATAGGCGCTGCAGCTTCGAATCCCACTCTGCCTTTAATCCCGATAATGGTATCACCTACATGTATGTCTCTTCCTACTCCAAATGGTGCAGCAATTTCTTGTAAAGCCTGAATTGCTTCTGATGGATGACTGAATTGCTCTCCATTAACCGCAATTAACTCCCCTTTTTCAAAAGTTAGCTCTACATTTTCAGGTTCAGTTTTGGTCATTGGTGTTGGCCAAGCTTCTTCTGGCAACATGCCGTTAGAAGTTAAAGTTTCTTTTCCCCCAACCGATGTTCCCCAAATCCCTTTATTAATTGAGTATTTAGCTTTCTCGGCATTAATTTCAACACCATGTTTATGCAGATATTCAATCTCGGCTTCTCTGCTTAATTTTAAATCTCTGATAGGAGTAATAATTCCAACTTTTGGAACCAGAATATTAAAAATCATGTCGAAACGAACTTGATCATTTCCTGCCCCAGTACTTCCATGAGCAACAAAATCGGCATCTATTTCTTTTGCATAATTAGCTATGGCTGTGGCTTGAGTAACACGTTCTGCACTTACTGAAAGTGGATAAGTGTTGTTTTTCAACACATTCCCGAAAACTAAATATTTTAAACAAGAATCGTAATAACCTTTAACAGCATCAACAGCATGATGAGAAGTTACTCCTAAACTATATGCTCGTTCTTCAATCTGTTTTAATTCTTCTTCAGAAAAACCACCTGTGTTAACAATTACAGAATGAACTTCTAGATCTAAATCTTTAGTTAAATAAATACAACAAAACGAGGTATCTAAACCTCCACTAAATGCTAAAACAACTTTCTTTTTCATTTTTTTAAATATGAGTATTGTGCCAAAGGCATCCCTTCGGGAAGATTTGTGATATGAGATTGATTGAGACAGCATAAAAGTATTTGTCTCAAATCTAATATCTCATGTCTCAAATCTCTTTTTTAACTTTCCAAACTTACTGTAACCATCTTAGTGAAACTTTTTAGTTTTGCTTCTAAACGCTTCAATAGATTAGCCTTTTTTGATATTTGTTTAAATCTTTCTTCTTCTTCCACTTTCTTTTCAGCAGGATCATAAAGCATGGCAGTACACATACAATTTTGACGACCTTTACTCATTAATATATCATAATTCACACAGCTTTGGCAGCCTTTCCAAAAGTTCTCATCCTGTGTTAACTCAGAATAAGTAACAGGTTCATAACCCAAATCAGAATTGATCTTCATTACAGCTAAACCAGTTGTTAAACCAAAGATTTTAGATTTAGGATATTTTTGACGGGAAAGTTCAAAGACTTTTGTTTTAATGGCTTTTGCTAAACCTGCTTTTCTGTAAATAGGATTTACTATCAATCCAGAATTTGCTACAAAATCGCCATGGCTCCATGTTTCGATATAGCAAAAGCCAGCCCAAGTACCGTCTTTATGAACTGCAATTACGGCCTTACCTTCTAACATCTTATTAGAAATATATTCTGGTGAGCGTTTGGCAATACCCGTTCCTCTGGCTTTTGCAGAAATTGCCATTTCTTCACAAATGGTTTCAGCAAAAGCAATGTGTTGCAAACCCGCAACTATGATATTAAAATCGTTTATGTGCATTTATTTTGTGTGGAAATGACATCCACATTTTTAAATAAAATTTTTAGAGGGACCATTTTATAATGGTTTAAGGAAATTTAATATTCGCAGTTGGATTAAACTCTGGGAATATATAGCGGTCTTCGTCGTAATGAGATTGTACCAGAAGTAGGTAAACAAATAAACATAGTAAATGCGATTTCTTTTTCGGAAACTTTGCATTTGGCTTTATGTAGATGAGTTTGTGTCATTTTCTTTAACTATCAGGGTTTTACACCTGTTTTGTACGGCAAAAGAGCATAAAATTTTTATCAATTACAACATTAAAATGAATTAATAATAATTTCTTCATTTTATTTTAGCATCGTTTTTGAAAAAAATCAAATTGGTATTGATATGTTTTTTTTGAGTTAGGGATTGAAATTTAAAACGACCTTGGGAATAATGCCGTGTTGTGGAAATGTGTAAATGGGCGGAGTATGAATGGAAAGCCCGCCCGAACGCCCTAAACCTAAACTTTTCTAAATCGAATGATCCTGCACCAATGCATCACTTTCATAATAGGATAGACAGGGTCAATCTCGAACCATTTTTTACCAAAGTTTGGACTATTCGGAAATTTGTGATGGTTATTTTGAAATAATTCGCCAAGCATCAAAAAATCAAATGGGGTAGTATTTTTAGATTTATCTTGATTATCGAAATTTGAATAACCATATTTATGTCCACACCAATTTACTACTGCGCCATGTAAAGGTCCCATAGCAAAATGGAATGGAAGCAATAACCACATCCACCATTGTGTTGCAAAAACTGCGTAGAATACAACATATAAAATTGCAAAACCAATTCTAGAATAAGTAGAAGTACCTATCTTATCAATAAACTTCCA
>JBBRYE010000062.1:0-19999 GCA_038237895.1 Sphingobacteriales bacterium
CTACAACCTTTAAGCATAAAGCTTATTACATTAAACTTAAAGAAAGTTTTTATGGAGATGTAATTTGGAGCCTCTTAGAATATGACAAAAGTCTTTTCATAGCAACTGCAAAAAATGGCTTATTAAAATTACCGTTCAATAAAAAGACTACTACCTATGGTAATTTTCAATATTTAAATACTTTTTATAATTCTTCTGTTAATTTAGAAACCTTAGAGATCTTCGATTTACAAAGATCAAAAGATGGAGCTATTTGGTTAGCAACTTCTGATGGATTAGCTAAGCTAAACCCAAATGTTAATTCAATAATTTCTTTTTATAAAAATAGTGCACAAAATAATAGAAGTTTAAGTAACGATATTGTTTATTCTATCCTTGTAGATAAGGACAATATCATGTGGTGCGGAACATTGATGGGCTTAAATAAATTATCGTTAAACAATCTTGTCTTCACTCATTTTACATTTTTATCAATACAAGATCAAGTTAGGACAATATATGCTGACAAACAAAGTATTTGGATGGGCACTAACCGATCTGGAATAGTAAGACTTAATAAAGAGAGCAATAAAAATAGTCTTCGTTTATTTTCTTCTTTACCAGGTTTTAATGCACACAGATCCATATTAGTAGATAAAAATGGTTTTGTGTGGATGGGTACTGTAAATGGAGTAACAAAAATAGATTCTAAAACTTTTAAAGTTTTAGAAATATATAAGCTTGCTGCAACTTATGCCTTATTAAAAGATAAAAGAGGAGATGTTTGGATGGGTACTACCAATGGTTTATATGTTAAACCCTTAAAAGGAGAATTATATAAAGTTATACTTAAAAGCAAAGGCCAAAAAATAGGAGGGCGAAATAATATTAGAAGCTTAATGGAAGATCATTTAGGTAATATCTGGATTGGTTTTGAAAACGACGGCTTAGGTTTTATAGAAGAAAAATCAAAAGAATTTGTTCCTATACAAGGTAATAAATCTTTTTTAGGAAGTAATGTTTATTGTTTAGCCGAGTCAGCAGATAATTCTATTTGGGCTGGATCAGAGTCTGGTGTAAATAAAATAAAATTAGATCCAAAAAATCTATCTGAGTTTATGATAGAAAGCTTTAGCGATAAAGATGGAATTCCAGATAAAGCAGTTAATGGGATATTACCAGATCAAAAGGGAAATGTTTGGGTTAGTACTATTAAAGGTTTAGGAAAGTATAATATCCAAAATAAAACTTGGCAAAATTATCTGCCAGAAACTAGTTTCAGTTA
This sequence comes from Sphingobacteriales bacterium, assembly GCA_038237895.1. Taxonomy (GTDB): domain Bacteria; phylum Bacteroidota; class Bacteroidia; order Sphingobacteriales; family Sphingobacteriaceae; genus Pseudopedobacter. Next base: position 1,265 of record JBBRYE010000062.1, read on the forward strand.
TAATGGTTGTTTTTCCTTATCAGGTCAGTTCTTTTTTGGTACAACAGATGGTTTTTTAATGTTTAATCCTATGAGTGTACCTGAAAATGATAAAAGACCCGACGTATTGTTATCAAGTTTTAAACTTTTTAATAAGGAAGTATCTATAGGTGAAAAGATTAATGATGATATTGTTTTAAAAAATTCTATTTCTTGCACCTCAGATATTGAACTTAATTATTTAAACAATGTTTTCACAATTAGCTTTACAGGTCTTCACTTTTCTAATCCAGCTAAAAATAAATATGAATATATTTTAGAAGGTTTTGACAAAAATTGGATTAAAACGGATGCTACAAACCGCAGCGCCACTTATACAAACTTAGATCCTGGTATTTATAATTTTAAAGTTAAAGCAGCAAGTAGTTTTGGTAAATGGAGTAATGAAGAAAAAGTTATTAAAATTACTGTTTTTCCTCCACCTTGGAAATCTTGGTGGGCATATTTAATTTATTTTGTTGTTATTATTTCCACGATATATTACGCTTATAGGTATATTTTAGAACGAGCTAAAGAGCGTCAAAACTTACGTTTGGAAAGAATTGAGAAAGAACAAATAAAAAAACTCAATGAATCTAAAATGCGCTTTTTTACAGATATCAGTCACGAGTTTAGGACTCCTCTTTCTTTAATTATAGGCCCAGCTGAGGACTTAATTATCTCTCCTATACTAGATGAAAATATAAAGAATCAGTTAAAATTTATAAAAAGAAATAGTAAGAAGCTTAATCATTTACTAGACGAACTTTTAACATTCCAAAAACTTAATGATGATAAGTTGACCTTAAATTATGAAGAATTAAATTTTATAGAATTTATATCCGAACTTTATTCCAGTTTTAAGATTGCAGCAGACAAGAAACAAATCAAACTTACATTATCTTATCCATCTGATAACATCTTCATGGTTGCAGATATTTCTAAACTAGAGATCATATTTAATAATATACTTTTTAATGCTATCAAATTTACTCATACCTCAGGAAAAATTGATATAAATATTACGTTAGAAAATAACCCAGAGTATTCAATTTTAAGTGCTGTGCAAACTCTTTTTAATGCAGTAATAATAGAAATTAAAGATAACGGACGAGGCATACCTGAAGAGGAAATTGGACATTTATTCGAGCGTTTCTTTCAATCTAAATCTAGCCGTATCGGTACAGGGGTAGGCTTATCTTTAACAAAAAGCTTAGTGGAGCTTCACGGTGGAAGTATTGGAGTAGAAAGCGATCCAGGTGTAGAAACAGCATTTAAAATTATTCTTCCCTTAGTTAATAGTTCCACACAATACACCAATAATACAACTTTAAGCAATACAGGAAATCCTTCTAAGATTAATTTAGAAAGTGTAGAAGAACTATTTGCTAATGAAAATATCTCCATATTTTCCGGAAAATTAATAGAACATAACTCTAATAGGTACTCATTACTTATTGTAGATGATAATGAAGAAATATTAAATTATTTAGAAGGTATTTTTAAAAATGATTATGAAATATATAAAGCTGTTGATGGAAAAAAAGCTTTAGAACTAATGACCGAAACAGAACCAGATTTAATCATTTCTGATGTTATGATGCCTGAAATGGATGGGATAGAACTTTGTAAAATTATAAAGAACAGTGTAGAAAGTAGCCATATTCCAATGATATTATTAACAGCAAAAGCTGATGTTCAAAATAGAATTGAAGGTTTTCAAATAGGTGCAGATGATTACATTCCTAAGCCTTTTTATTCTCATTTGTTAAAGGCGAGGGTTGATAATCTAATTAATAGTCGATTAAAATTAATTGAAAAATTTAAAAATTCAGAAGTAATTATTCCTAAAGAAATTACAAAGAATCCTTTAGATGAGAGATTTATAGAGAAAGTTCTTAATTATATTAATCTTCATATAAAAGATGAAGAACTTAGTGTAGAGGAACTTGGTAGTTCTGTAGCAATGAGCAGAAGTAATTTGTTTAGAAAAGTAAAAGCTATAACGGGCCAAACTCCTATAGAATTAATTCATAATATCAGGTTAAAACAAGGAATGGAAATGCTATTAAAACGAGAACATAATGTCTCGGAAATTTCTTACAAGGTAGGTTTTAAAAGTCCTGTTGCTTTTTCTAGATCTTTTAAAAAGAAATATGGTAAAACACCTATAGATTATCTTAATGATGCTATAAATTTACAAGGAGGCAAATAGTGAAGAATTAATTTGTGATAAACCAATATGATTTTTTTTGAAAACTCTTTATTATCAATAAAAAAAAATTCTATTAACTATTTTATTAAAATACAATTTCAATAAATTTTTTGTTTGAAATTGTAAGCACCACAAAATCGAAATCAAATTCGTAAAAATTGACGAGGCATTTCATATTTCTGCTTTATCTCCCTTATCATTTGCAACATTTCTATCTAAAAAACAAATCTAAAAAGCCTAATTTTACTTTAACCAATAATCCATAAATAACCAATATTGTATTATAGAAAAATTGCTAACCCATCCCAATTGCGATAATTAAAGTAAAAAGAGTATTTGAACTTAATAGAATAAACAATAAATTTTAGATGTTTAAATGAAAGCTTTTATTGAGGAAGAATTCTTATATCTAGTGGAAATTAACTAGTGTATAAAGATTTAAATTTTGCCGTTATTCAATACAAATTGATTTTTGATTAAAATTAATAAATATTAATTAAATGAAAAGTATACATTACCTATTTTGTCTCTTGATATATTTAGTAACAATTAATTTTTCTATTCATGCCCAGTCTTATAAAAAGACTGATTTACTTTCTTCTGATAATGGAGATGGGACATTCACCAATCCATTCTTGTTTGCCGATTATCCCGACCCTGATATTATCAAAGTGGGATCAGATTTTTATATGGCAAGCTCATCATTTACATCTATGCCGGGTGTACCAATCTGTCATTCTAAAGACCTTATTAATTGGAAAATTATCGGTCATGCGTATGATAGTATAACATTTCAGCCTGAGTATAGAATGCAAAACGGTGTTGCGGCATACCGTGGAGGCACCTGGGCGCCAACTTTAAGGTATCATAATGGAAAATTTTATGTAGGAATATGGTCGCCTAAAGATGGTTTTATGATTTGCATTGCTGAAAAACCAGAAGGGCCATATACTATGACCACCTTAAACGGCGCTAATTTATATGATCCAGGATTGTTTTTTGATGATGATGGTAAAGTATATGTGGCTCACGGGCCAGAACAGGTTTATTTAACAGAATTAACTAGTGACGCTAAGGGAATAAAAACACCAGCCAAATTATTATTCAAATCGTTAGATGAGAAGCCAATAGAAGGTGCACACATGTATAAAAAGAATGGCTACTATTACATTTTTACTACCGGACATGGCTATAATGGAGTAGAGCTTGTATCAAGGTCAAAATCAATATACGGACCATACGAAACCAAGTTTTTAGTTTATCAAGATGGGATGAACTATGCAGATGCAGGTGTTCATCAAGGAGGATTTGTTGATGCAATGGATGGCAGTTCGTGGTTTTTTATGTTTCAAGATCGAGACTATCTTGGTCGCGACCCGGTGCTACAACCTATGCGCTGGGTAAACGATTGGCCAGTTTTAGGCGACCCAGCCAATGGAAACAAGTTAGTTTCTACATGGCAAAAACCTGTAAAAGGAAACTTTAGTTATTCATTTCCTCAAACCTCTGATGAGTTCAACAAGCCTGATTTGGGCAATCATTGGGAATTTAATCACATACCAATAAAATCTAATTGGTCACTAACAGAACATCCAAATTTTTTAAGGATTAAAGGGAATTATGCGCCAGACTATTGGCATGCAAGAAATACACTTACACAAAAAATTCCTGGAAATGTATCTACCGCAACTGTAAAGGTAATTTTAACTGGACTTAAGGAAGGAGATTTTGGTGGTATTGGAGTTTTTGGATTCCCTTATGCCCAAATAGGTGTTAAAAAGCTGAAAAATGGTAATTATATAGTTATGGAAAAACTGGATACTCTTATCGCTATGAAAAAAATTGAACAAGATATTGTTTACTTACGGGTAGATATTACCGCTAAAGGAATTGCAATATTGAAATATAGTCTTGATAATAGGGTTTTTACAGCTTTGGGCGATGAGTTGATTTTGAAATTTACGGTAAAAACTTTTTTAGGAAACCGGTTTGGTCTTTTTTGTTATCAAGCCCAAAAGGATAAACCTTCAGGGTTTATAGAATACGATTGGTTTCGATTAGAAGGTACTCGCAGAGGAAATCATTATAATGCTTTACAAACTGTTAGCGCTGCGCTTTATGATAATGAAAGAGGAATTAAACTAGTTCGTCCCCTCCCAAAAAGACCAATGCAATATGTAGCAGATATTGATTCTGGTGATTGGCTTTGTTACAATAATCTTGAAATGAATCATCCAGTTTCAAAAATTATTTTAAAATTCGCATCAACTTCACCCGGCTTGCAAATTGAATTAAGAAAAAATAGCGAAAAAGGAGATTTGCTAGGGGTTTTTCCTATTGCATCTACAGGTTCATTAAATACTTTTAAAAGTGAGGTATTTGAAATAAAAAAATACACAGGGGGTGAAAAATTGTATCTGGTATTTAAAGGTAAAGAATCTGGATCTATAAATCTTGATAGTTTTAGTTTTAAATAAAATGAAAGTAACCCTTATAAAAGTTGGAATTTGTATAATCCTGATACAGCTTTTCGCTTGTAATTTAAGTAAAACCGTTGTCAAGTCATCAATACCTGTTACATTTTCACAATTGCTTACTAATAATAAAATGGAAGAAAGGATTTACAAAGTGTATCCTGACACCTCTTTAAAAATTTATTTTAAAAGACCATTAACAATAGCGAAAAAAGATCTGCTGCCAGCTATAGTTTGGATACATGGTGGAGGCTGGGTATCAGGCAAGGCAAATTCTTTTTTCTCTCATGCTAGTTATTTTGCCACCCGAGGAGCAGTTTCTTTTAGTATTGAATATCATTTAATAAAAGGTAATTATTCAATAGATAATTGTATTGCCGATTGTCAAAATGCTATTCGCTATATCAGAGCAAATGCTGCTGAACTAAATGTAGATCCAGCAAGAATTGCTGTAATAGGCGACTCGGCAGGTGGCCATCTAGCCGCATGTACGGGTATATTAAATAGCATAGATAGCAAGGATGATAATGCAGCCATATCAGGTAGGGCGAATGCCTTAGTTTTGTTTAATCCGGGTTTGGATCTTAGCGTTTCTGAATGGATCAAAGTTGTAACGGGAAGCGAAGCGTTTAAAAATAAATCTAAAGCAGAAAATATCAAACCTACGCCGCAACAAATAGAAAAGGCAAAACAAGTTTCTCCAGTTTTCAATGTTCATCCTAATCAGCCGCCTACTTTGGTAATGCATGGATTAGATGATAAAGTTATTCTTCCAGAGCAATCCATACGTTTTACAGATAAAATGAAAAAGGCTGGCAATTCATGTAAGCTTATATTACTACCTGCAACTCGTCATGCATTTGTTGTTGCCAATTATACTGCATCAGAAAAGGTAGTGGTAAATGCTATAGTAGAAGCTGATAAATTTCTTACAGAGTTAAAATTTTTAAGAGGGAAACCTACTTTAATTGTCTCATCTCCACTTGCGTGGTCATCAAGATGATTAAAAAACACAATAGATATCATGCAACCAGCGGTATTAAGAATGCAACGCCAAGACTTATTTTTACACATAAGCTTTCTTATGTTTGATTATAATTTTAAATAGCCATAAATTTTAGAATTAACTAACATTAGATTTAGTTCAGCTTTGATCTTAATTAGCATAAGCTATTAGAAAGAAAAACTTGTTTTGTTAATACCTATAATTTGTGGCAACAAACCTTTTAAAGTATGTATCAAAAGGTTATCCACAAATCATTGTCAGCCAATTATCAAAAAGATGAAATATTCTAAAAAGTAAATATGCTTTAGTTATTTATAATTATTCAATATCTATTTAGATTAATTCAAAACTAAAACCAAAATCCAATAAAATGAAAATAAAAGCTTTAAGTCTAGCGGCACTATTAATAGGTTTGGTTTCCATAACATCATTTGGTCAGGAAACCTCAATTTCTGCTAATAAAGGACTACCTTATACAAAATCAGCCAGAGAGAAAGCTTTAAATGCTATAAATGGAACTACTGCGATATTTGCAGGCGGGCGATATGCTTACGTAAATAATTTCAAAGTTAGGTTAGATACAAAAGATATACTAAAAGCAGAAGCGATTTTGAAAGATGGAAAAATTTATGTCCCTGCAACTTTTGCCTCCGTTATAATTGATAAAAAACCATTTTCGCCAAAACCAATTCCAAAAGGATTAGAATCTATAGCAGATAAATGGGTTTACGATATTGAAAGAAATAATACCCAGCTACCTATTAATATTGCAAACATCAACATAAAAGGAGCTATTTATATTGATGCAGCTGCTTTAGCTTTGAGTGTAAAAAAACAAATTTTTCAAACCAAAAGGGGTTTGTTGCTAATTAGCGACAAAAAAATAAATTACCCCGAACAAGACAAAGTAATAGATGATTGTGTGGTTACACTTTTTGATACTCCAGAAAAATTTGCCGATCCTGATATTGCAACGCAGTACATACCTATATTAAAACAGCAAGGAAAGTGGACCAATCATGTAAAAGTAACGCCAGAGCAACATCAAATTTTAGACGGTCCAGAAACGGAATGGGAGTTCACCCCGGCTTCTAAGTATGATTATACAGGCTTTAACTTCAAACTTCTAGGCTCAAAAGTGCCTGCTCCCGGTATTTACCCCCGTATATTATTTTCTGAAGGTGATTTACCGATGCTTATGGAGCGTATCAAATCCTCCAAAATGGGTCAAATGTCTTTAATAGATATTGAACATTTATTAAAATCTTCTTGGTGGGATGTAAACACAAGCGACGGTAAGGTCTTTAAAAAACTATATACTGGCGATCTTATTGGTTTAGAATGGGCAAATAGCCCAGTAGGAACTAATCCAGCTAATATTCCTCAACTTTTTAAAGGGCAAACACCTGGCATTCATAACTCACATGTTGCCTATATTCCTGAATGTCTCACTCAAATGGCTCTTTATTGTTTGCTAACTAATGATAATATACATGGTAAACAAGCGGCCGCGGCCATAGCAAATTATTTTAAACTGCGTGAACCTTTAATTGACGAGTGGAATGCGGTAAGTGACATTGAAATGAGCTCGAGTTATACCAGACCTGATGGAACAATTGCTAATGTTTCTGGCAATGGTGCTAGCTCTACATGGCGAAATATTCACGCTGTGGTGGCTCACATGAACTTAGGCCTTTCCTTAGATTTTGCCGGAAAGTGGATGAGTCAAGATGAAAAGGATATTATGCGTAGAGTAATTGTAAAAGCAACTTATGGCAGACGAGGATACAGTCAAGATGGACCTATCCGCTTTCGCGATATTAACTGGTCTACATGGGACCTCTCAAATTTTTTAGCGGTAACTGCCATAGAAGGGTTAGAAGGGTTTGATAAAGAGGTTTATCAAGCAAATTGTGAAACAGTTAAAGCATTTTGTGAATGGGGTATAGACGATAATGGAATAGTATATGAAAGTAATGGAAAATCACCTGGAGGATTGCAATTTCATACACTATCTATGATAGCATTAGCAAGGAGAGGCGAAAATTTATGGGGACATCCTCATATCAGAAAGCTATTAAGTGGGCAAGTATTAATGACTTCTCCTGATGGGAAAGTGATTGTAAACAGTGGAACGCAATATGTCCCTTTCAGTCAATCGTACTTAAGCTATCAAACAATTAGTGAATACAAATCTTTTTATCCAAATGATTTATCTGCTGATTATTTACTTTCTCAACCTACAATTTTTGGTGATAGAAATGACGAAGTCATTAGACAATGGGTGTTTGATAATTTTAATCCAGACAAATATAAAGAGGAAGTTAAAAATATAAAACGCTTAAGAATGCCAAGCCCTAGCTATCCAGGGTTTGTTCATAGTTTTCTATACGATACTGATTTTAAAATAACACCTCGTTCTGCTTTAAATCTTCCTTTAGAATTGAATGCTCCTACCCATGGTGTACATTCTAGTTATAGTAGTGATGATAATGATGCAGCTTGGATGAATATGATGGTTAGACCCGATCATTATTTAGGAGGTGGGCATCACCATTCAGATGCAGGAATGTTCCATTTTTCGGCATTAGGTGTAAATTGGTTTACGGAAAGTCCATTTCCTCAAGCTTATGATGGAAATTATCATAATCTAGTTCTTGTTGATGGGTTATCAGAGCCTTCTCCAGTTTCAAATTTAGGTACAGGATATCAGGCAGCAGCTAAATACCTAAGTAACATTTCTAATAATAATGGTGGTTTTGCTACAGCCGATTTAACAAATTCTTATAGTTACCGGTGGCAAACACAACCAGGTCAAGTATGGGAAGATAAAATAACATCATTAAACTGGGAGTTAGACCCATCAACTCAAAATTTAAAAATGTTTGCTGGTACATCTAGGTATAAAATGCGACCTTGGTGGGCAACCTATACTTACTCAAACTACATTGCTACTTCTAGAGCCCTATTTAATCCTATGAATTATGTTTATAGAACCACTGGTTTAGTGAGGGGTAATCATTCATATGGAGTTATAATCGATGATCTTAAAAAAGATGAAAATCAACACCTATACCAATGGACAGCAATGCTTAACGGTGGGGTTTGGCAGGCAGATATTAAAAACTTACCAGTAAATCAGATGGTGCTAGCGCAACGGCCTTATGATAACAAAATCCAAACTGCTAAAAGTTTAATCAATCCTCAGAAAGGTGAGTCTTTATTGATGGTTTGTATTTTAAACAATCAACTAATCAAAAAAGACTCTTTGCCCATAATTCAGGTTGTAACCGATAAGGGGCCTTTAGACCCAAAGCAGGCAAAAACACAGTTTTATGATAAAATTAGTATAGATACAAAAGCTGTAGTGGCAAACTATAAAATTCTTTTAATTCCGTTTAAATATGGAGAAGATCTTCCTACGGTTAAATTTGTTAATAATATAGCAACTATTATTTGGAAAGATGGTCAGACAGATAGACTTTCATTTAACAAAAACAGCCAAAACAGAAACATAGTTTCTATTATGCGCAACGGTAAAACAATAATTGATACGCTATAGTCTTTATTAAAAAATTAAAAAAATCTAATTTAATAGGGTTAATGTAAGAATCCAAAAAAATATCACAGGCAAGTTTTTGTACTTGCCTGTGTGTAAAATCTATATAACAAACATCTCCATTACGAAGAGATTTCTTTGCTTAAAAACATGTTTGCTTAAAAAGAGACTAAAGAGATATAAATTGACTGATAATTCATCTAAAAACTATTTCAGTTCAAAGAAAAAACTACTTCTATTTTCTTATCATATACATTATAAAAGGCTTTTTATAAACATGATCCTACTAATATATTCCTTCTTTATTTTTCTTAAAACAGCAAAAAACATAAAAAATAGAGCTTTTTGAATCAATAGGGATGATAATTGACACATCTCCCCAAGACTGATAATATTTATCTTAGTATTATTGTATTCAACAACCACTATTATAAACCAATTCAATTAATTATTAAACTATATCTGAAAAATATGGGAATTAAAATTATTCCAATTTTCTTTGTTTATTTTCCATTTATCGAGGCTATAGTAAAACATTATTAAATAAAATAGACTGCATATGAGGGTTCATATGATATCTATGAAAATTAAAGGGAAACCAGAAACAATTAAACTAGTAGTAAATTAAAATATTAAATATTGGTTACTTGAGCTTATAGCATAGGTAGCCAGCATAAACCAAATTATAAAGCTAATTTTTTTCTATGTTCAAAGTAAATTTTGTTAAACGCAACCTAACTGCATTTTTGCTTTTTAGGTTCCAGCTTATCGCTGTTTTGTTATTGGCGTCATTTAATTTAAAGTCTCAAATTTGGGAAGGCGATGTTTCTAAGGTAGGAAAAGTACAACCAGGTGGTTTCGATTATCAATGGTTAACATTTGGTGAAAAAGAGATAGGCTCTAGAAAGTTTAATTTTGATTATGCAGGAGTAAGACCTATTATGCATGCTCCAAAACCTGGTATACATCCTCGTATATATTTTAATCCAGAAGAGCTACCAGAATTAAGAAAAAGATTAAAAACCACAGCAAATGGTAAAGAGATTATGAAGAAGATTCATTCTTTTAATACTTTACTTCACAAAGGTAATGCAAACAACTCTTTTGATAAGAGTGCCTCTTATGCTGTTAATGATTTTAATATCCCATACATAAATAACGTTGGTGCTTTTGATTTTCACGATATCTACTATAAGCTAGCAAAAGGCGATACTAGTGTGTATTCGGATTTATTACCAAGAATGAACCGTTTTGGATCTGCTATTTCAATGGAAGCTCTTGAATGTTTAATAAGAGAAGGTGAGACGGATGTGGACACTAAAACGGCCTATAATGAAAGAGCTAAAAATCTTGCTTCTGTTTTAGCAATTCTATCAGAAAAAGCTTTAGAATCAGGTGCAAACGCTGTAAAGTATAATATGTTTGGTGGCTTAAGTTTCCCAATTGCTTACGATCTAATCTATAATTCTATGACAGAAAAGCAAAGAAATAGTGTTAGAAAAGGGATAGCAGCAATGATTCCATCAAAGCCTAGGTACGGTTCTGACGTTACGCCGTATGCTACAACAGGTAATTGGACGACTCTTAATTCTTTTGAAGTGATATCTAATATGGCCATTGAGGGTGAACCAGGTTATAAACCAGATTTTACGCATTTATGGATGAAAGCAAATTATAATTTTATCTCTTATGGCTGGTATAATAGTGGCTGTCCATGGGAAGGTTTGGGAAAAAATTATATGATGGTTGGTCAACAGATAGCTTTTGCCAAAAGAGGATATAGTTTACTGGGACATCCACACGTAAGGGCATTTGGAAATAATTATTTACCAGCCATTATTCAACCTTTTGGATATTCTTTCTTTGGTGAAGATACTTGGGGTGGTAGCGGTTTAAATCCTGCTCTTGGTAAATATAAATTTCATGCTATTGATGCAGTAGGTCTAAAGTATGCTTATCCAGATGATAGCGGAGTTGATTTTGTGTGGAGAAACTACATTAGTGAAATGATTAATAATAAAGAAGAAGTTAATTATGCCGGAGATAATATGACGCCTGGGTCTCATGTTTATTTTGATATTATGAGTGTGTTGGCTGCCTACTCTTCTGATATAAAAGGAGGAGAATGGCAGGAACAAAACAAACAAGCGCTTAAAAATAAATTAGATTTTTTTGAAACTGAAAGAGGTTTATGTGTTTTGAGGAGTGATTTTAGTAAAGATGCTACAAGCTTGGTTTTTTATGTGCGACAGAATTTTGGTGGACACACCTACGCAGACCGAAATGATTTTTCATTAAGTGCGATGGGTAGAATTTGGGCTCCAAAGTTATATGGTGGAGCGGGTTATGATGAAACAGATGCTCAAAGCTGTATCCTTATTGATGATAAAGGAATGGCTATTACTAAGAAGGAAGGTAATAAATCCCGCATACCAGCTAAATTAGAAAAATGGACAAGCACCAATTATTTATCCCAAGCAACTGGGAACGCTACCTACGCTTACTCTTGGGAATGGAACTGGGATCCTCAGCCGGCTAATAAGGAAAATAAGCTTTTAGGTAAAGATGGTTGGGAAAAAGAAATGCATACCCTCAATGATTTTAGAGCAGAGCCATCCTCAGAGGCGTTTTTCAATATCCCGTTTTATAATTTTGCAGCTTGGAATTCTCCCGATGGTTATACTGAGCGTATGATTAGAAGACCGTATAATCCAATGGAAAAAGTTGTTCGTACGGTGTCCATGATAAAAGATAAAAGCCCAATGGTATTAATTGTTGACGATATTAAGAAAGACAATCAGGTTCATAATTATAAATGGGTAATGCAGTTGCCTCAAGATGTTGAAGTTGAATCTGTTAAGCCAGGTAAACAAAATAATGAAGAGGCGTACAATGTAATATTAAAAGAAAAGCAAGGCAATAGAAGATTATTGGTAAGAGTGCTTTCACAAACGGATTATAAGCTAGGAGATGTGCCCGTTGCAAGAGCAGAAAAACATACTTTTATAGGAGGGAATGGGAAAAATTCTACTGTTTATCGTCTAGTATTAGAAAGTTCTTCTATTGCTCCGGATTATAAAGTGTTATTGTTTCCTTATACAAAAGAAGCTAGTATACCAAAAACAACATGGGATAAAAGCAAATCAGCTTTAAAAATAATTAACGCAGATAAAAACATTAAAACTATCAGTTTTTCTAAAGATAAAGAAGGTAGTACTGTAATTAATTCTAATTAAACCAATTAGTAGTCATTAAAGTAAATACTTTTAAAAAATTTTAAAGCATAATTAAAAAAGTAGTGAGTTAATAATATAACTCTAATCATCAAAAATCATGATTTATTTTAAACCTGTATATATATCAAGTACCAAAATTAAAACACATATTTTTAATCCTTTTACATATTTAAAGTGTGCTCTTTTATTAATTATCATTCTTGTTTTTTCTTCTGTTAAAAGTCAGGTATTAACTAAAGACGGAGAACCATTGGCTGAAGACATTTTAAATAATACTTGGAAGTGGCCTGCTTATAAACATGTACCTACAGATACTAAACCAGATCCTGCTGGATTTGATTTTATAAGATTAGGTAAAGTTCCCAAAGCTGGTGTACATCCTAGGCTACTTTTCAGTCCTGACCAGCTTCCTGCAATTAAAAAAAGAATAGAAACAACGCAATCGGGACAGCTTTTATGGAAAAATCTTGAAGACCGTGTTGCAGTATTAAATAATGAGAAGAACTGGGAATATAATGTGCTTCAGTTATTGTCAAATAATGATTGGGAAACTGCCGGAAAGATTTTGGATAGTAAACCAAAGCCCAATAGTTCTCCGGGCCATTATCAACCTTATTTTATTTATGAATTAACACTGCTAAGTTTTCAAAATTTAGTCTTAAATAACGAAAATGAAGGTAAGAAAGTAGCTACAGCTTTTTATAATTACACCAAAATAATTAAGGCTAAACTAGAAGAAACAGTAGCAAAATCTCCATGGCCAGAAGATGTTTGGAGAAGCGGAGCAAAAGAGGTGATGGATAATCAGTTTATTGCTTATTCATATGATTTTACGTATCCTTTTTTAACAGAGCAACAAAGAGGATTTGTTAGAGAACTTTTAGCAAGCTACACTAAAAACAAAATAACATTTAGTATGCGTTTGCCACCTCATTTCAGAAACTGGAATTGGATCAACGTTTCTCAGTCATTGGCTTTAAATGTACTTGCAATTGAGGGAGAAAAGGGTTTTGATGCAAGAGTTTATAAACGATGTGTAGATGTGATGCAATCTTATATGGATTACGGCATATCATCTAAAGGATCCTCTAAAGAAGCCGTAGGTTATACTTCATTTGGCTTTTATTGGGGATGCCCTGCCATGATTGCCATGGCTAGAAGGGGAGATAATTTAATGATACATCCTCATTTTAAAGAAATGAAAAACTGGTATGTACATTCTTTGCAACCTTATGGTAAAAGCTGGATGAGCCATGGTGACGGTGGAGATGCAAGTATGAGCGTCGAGAAGATGATGATGATGAAATACTTTTATCCAAATGATAAGGTTATTGATTATTTATGGCAAAATAGAATGTACGAAGAGGGAGAGAAAACGCTCCTTCAAAAAATGAATATCCTAATTCCTTTAATTTGTGCAATAGATCCGGATAAAGATGCAAATGGTAAATTAGTTGATTACGATTATGGTAATAAATTACAGCTTTCCGATACGTTTTTTGATATTGAAAGGGGTTCTCTTAATACCAGAAGTGGATGGGGCAAAAATGCAGCTTTTCTAGAATTTGAGTGCCGAACAGATGGTGTTGCTCCCTCACATGAACATGCAGACAGAGGAAACTTTACTTTTACTGCATTAGGCAGGCCATGGACAATGGACGGTTTTAGAGGTGTAGAAACAAAGTACCATAATGGTATTTTAATTAATGGAAAAGGACAAGGTTTTTTTCCTACTCCCGGCAAATGGATAAAAACCATAGATAAGCCAGAGGCTACATTTGGTACTTGTGATATTAAATACAGTTATGACTGGCTTTGGCCAAAAATGTTTGAGTACAATACTAAGCCAGGCGATTCGATTTTAAACACGGCTAGATATAATGGTTTTACAAATAGCGTTGATAAATTTCAAAAACTTTATCAGAATTCGGTATTTGAGAAAGATCCAAGTCCACATGTGGTAGACTTTTATAAAGATTTTGAGAAAGGCAATCCTAAAATGTGGGATGAAGATACATGGCCCGTTCGTATTCCTTACAATCCAATACAATATGCTTATCGCTCTGCTGGGCTCATCAAAGGAACTCACCCGTATGTGTTGATAGTTGATGATATTCAAAAAGACAAAACTGAAAATTTATACGAGTGGATGCTTCAATTACCATGGGATCTTTCAGCCATTTCTATCAGCGAAGATGAAATTGTATTAGGCACATCTTCAAAAGACAATGGTTATAGTACCCGCGACCGTCCAGAATCCCGTAAGGTAGTAAAAGGAGAACCGTTGTTATTGGTCAAAATAATAGGACGAAAGCTCCCAGAACAGCTTCAATTTGATGCGAATCCGGGAATACGGGTAGAAACATTTGAAAAAGTTAATACACAATATGGCCGCGATCGTTCTTTCGGATTGGATAAAAGACTCGTAATACCTTCTTTGTCCGTTTCTCCCGATTTCAAAATAATCCTTTATCCATATTATGCTGGAGACAAACTTCCTACTTTTACAATGAAAAATAATGTTTTAACTGTTGAAGGAATAGCGGAAAAGGATTTATTTCAGTTTGAAAAAACTCCTGAAAATCTAACTCTAATCAAAATGATGCGTAATGGAAAGCAGGTATTTTAAGTTCATTCTCCTTCAGGATTTATAATAGTCTTGTTTAACTTTAAATTGAATTAAATTTTAAAATTGAAATTATTAATGAGACGTATTTTATACCTATTTCTACTTTTCTTAATTGTGCTTTATAGTTCAATTACAGCTTACGCCCAGAGCATGGTCAATAAGCCAATAAATGAATATACTAATCCTATACTTCATGCAGATTATTCAGATCCCGATGTTATTAGAGTAGGAGAAGATTTTTATATGACCGCTTCTAGTTTTAATCAGGTGCCTGGTTTACCTATTCTTCATTCTAAAGATTTGGTTAATTGGAAGTTAATTGCACACGTGTTTGAAAAACAAATGCCTCTCATTCATTTTGATACTGTTAGGCATGGAGGTGGAGTTTGGGCACCATCTATCAGATTCCATAATGAAGAATTTTATATCTATTATCCGGATCCTGATTACGGTATTTGGATGGTAAAAGCAAAAAACGCAGCTGGTCCGTGGTCAGAACCTTATTTAGTTAAGCGATCTAAAGGATGGATAGATCCTTGTCCTTTTTGGGATGATAATGGAAACGCTTACTTAATTAATGGTATGGCAGCCAGCAGATCTGGAATTAAAAGCACTTTGATATTGAGCAAGATGAGTCCAGATGGAACCCGATTACTAGATAACGGAGTAATTGTGTTTGATGGTCATGATAAAAACCCTACTGTAGAAGGACCAAAATTGTATAAGAGGAATGGTTATTATTATATTATGGCACCAGCAGGCGGTGTTGGAGATGGCTGGCAACTGGCTTTACGTTCTAAAAATATTTATGGACCCTATGAAGAAAAAGTTGTTCTTGAAACAGGTTCTACAATAATTAATGGTCCTCATCAGGGTGGATTAGTAGAAACCAAAACAGGAGAATCTTGGTTTATTCATTTTCAAGATAAAGATGCTTACGGCAGGATAGTTCATTTGCAGCCTGTAAAATGGGTAAACGATTGGCCAATAATAGGTATAGATTATGATAAAAATGGAGTAGGAGAGCCAGTTTCATCTTACAAAATGCCTAATGTGGGCAAAGTTTATCCTTTAATTAAAGAATCATATTCAGATGAATTTAACGATAGCCAAATAAGTAAGCAGTGGCAATGGGCAGCAAACCCTCAGATTAATTGGGCGTTTCCAGCTGGACAATCTTATGGTTTTTTAAGACTATTAAATGTACCTGCGGCTGCTGAACAAAAGAATTTGTGGACAACACCCAATTTGTTAACGCAAAAGTTCCCTTCATCTAATTTTACGGTTACTACAAAATTAACATTCACCCCTAAAACAGACGATGAGGAAACCGGCCTTCTTATTATGGGAATAGATTATTCTTACATTTCCATTAAGAAAAAGCCAGAAGGATTAGTGATTTCAAGAACTGTTTGCGAAAATGCAGAAGCGGGCAACTCAGAGATAAAAAGTAATGAAGTATCATTAAAAACCAGTAGTGTTTATTTTCGAGTAAAAGTTTCTAATGTAAAACCTACCGATAGCGATTACCAGAAAATGAATAAAGCAGTTTCAAGTAAGTACGGTAATGCCAAATGCTCATTTAGCTATAGTCTTGATGGGACAAATTTTATTGCTTTGGGCGAAGATTTTGCAGCTAAACGAGGTAAATGGATTGGAGCTAAAGTAGGAATTTTTGCAACAAGAGAAGGTAAGACTTACGAGACAGGATATGCCGATTTTGACTGGTTCAGGGTTGTTGAAGATTAGTCCTAAAAGCCTTTTCATAAATTTTATGTTTTATTTTATTACTCAATTAATCTTATAATAAATCCTATGCGTAAATTAAGCACAGTTTTTCTATTAATTCTTTCTTTTACATTTTGCTACGCACAGGGTTATAAAAATCCTATAATTCCAGGATTTTATCCCGACCCAAGTGTATGTAGAGTAGGAGACGACTATTACTTGGTTAATAGTACTTTTGAGTATTTCCCAGGAATACCTATTTGGCATAGTAAAGATTTAATTAATTGGAAGCAAATTGGAAATGTGCTAGATAGAGCAGAGCAATTGCCTTTAAACAATTGTAAGCCTTCTGATGGTATTTACGCACCAACCATTAGATATCATGATGGTTTATTTTATACCATTGTTACGCTTGTAAATAAAGGCTTGTTTGATAATTTTTATGTCACATCAAAAAATCCTGCCGGCCCGTGGAGTAACCCTATTTATGTAAATCAAAGCGGAATAGATCCATCATTATTTTGGGATGGCGATGGAAGAATGTATTTCTTATCCAATAGAGGATATAAATTTTCTGATGCAAGAGCAATTTATCAATCAGAGTTAGACCCCTTAACCGGCAAAAGGATAAGTGAACCTAAAATTATATGGTATGGTAGCGGAGGAAGTTATGTTGAAGGACCACACATGTACAAAAAAGATGGATATTATTATTTGCTAACAGCAGAAGGAGGTACCGCTTATGGTCATACAGTAGCAATAAGTAGGAGTAAAAACATCTGGGGTCCTTTTGAATCTTGTCCTAGAAACCCAATCCTGACAAATAGGATGTCGTATAGTAACTTACAAGGCACTGGTCATGCAGATTTAGTTGAAGCACAAGACGGAAGCTGGTGGATGGTTCACTTGGCATTTAGACCAGCAGTAGACGGAGTTCACTTTATAGGTCGTGAAACATGTTTGGAACCCGTAGTTTGGGACGCAGAAGGCTGGCCAGTGGTTAATTCTAATGGTACAGCTCAAGAAAATAATTCAGTAAATACCTTAATTCAGGTTCCTATATCTCAATCCGCTGCAAAGGAAGATTTTACCGATTTAAAATTATCATTTAACTGGATATATTTACGTAATCCAGATTCAAGCAATTATTCACTAACTGAAAAAAAAGGTTTCCTCCGTTTAATTGGTTCTCCTTTTACGTTGAACGATCTCGAATCTCCAACTTTTGTGGGGCGTAGACAGCAGCATTTCGAATTTGATGCGATTACAAGTCTAGAGTTTAGCCCTTTAAATGTAAATGAAGAAGCGGGAATTACTTTACAAATGACCAATCAGCATCATTATGATTTTTTTATTAGAAAAGAGGGTGGAAAGAGAGTTCTAACAGTAAAATATAAATTAGAACTTTTGGAAAAGGAAGTTGCAAAAGTAGTCTTAGAAAATGGTCCAATCCGGTTAAAAATAGCTGGCGATAAAAAATTATATTATTTCTCTTATGCTCAAAATGGAAAAGAATTTAAAGAATTAGCTAAACTAAATACAAAATTTTTAGCCACAGAAGTTACTGGAGGCTATAATGGAGTAATTATTGGTTTGTACGCAACTGGAAATAAAAAGAAATCTGTTTCAAATGCAGACTTTGACTGGTTTGTCTATCACCATAAATAGCTAACTCATTATTTAAAATGAATAAGCTATTTTTAAGTTAGTTAATACTTATGCCAATTAATATATTTCAGTTGTACTAAAATTCAATTATATAATTTATAAAGGGTAGGAATTCCTAATTAGAATCGAAATTAACAACTAATCTTAGAGGATTTTCTTACAATCAATTCACAAGAAATTACCACTTAAAAAAAAACTAAAC
>JBBRYE010000063.1:0-19670 GCA_038237895.1 Sphingobacteriales bacterium
AAGGCGCCTGTATCTACTTTTGCTGTCAGAGATTCAATACCGAGCAGGGGCAGATCAATTTTTAGAACCGAACCAATCGTTTTGGCGGCTTCGGCTTTTTTGAATGAAGTCCAGGTAAATTTCATAAAAATACTTTAATTTGCTTGCTTACGGAAGCATTGCTACCCGCGTAACGGCTTACGGGGAGAGAATCATAACATGTATATCTAAGTTCTACAATACCTCTTTACCTCCTTTATAAGCTATTGCTTCTAATTTACCAGGCTGATATGGTACTTTCCAAGTATTCATATCGTATTTATCCACTAAGCTATTTTGTATAATCTTTCCATTTAAGTAGAGTTTTACCTGTTCAGCATTACTAAGAGCCATTACCCTAATATCTTTCCCAATACTGTCCTTCGGCCAGTTCCAGTGTGGAATAAGATGGAGTATATTTTTATTTTCTAACCATTGCGCTTGATGAATATAAAAAGCAGTTTTAGGAAAACCGCATAAGTCTAATATCCCAAAACTTGAACTAACTGATGGCCATTCATTAGGCTGAGGTTCGCCTCGATAATCAAAACCAGTCCATACGAAACAGCCTGCCACATATGGTCGCTCATTTACTGCTTTCCATGCATCACGGTGGCTTAAACCCCAAGGTTGCCATTGTGTATCATATGATTCTATCAAACGCTTTTTTGGATTGTTAACATATTCACCTCGTGTCATTACAGCGGATGCATCCTCAGAGCTTGTAACTTTCATGTCAGGATGTAATTGATGAAATATATCGTACGTCATATGCTGATAATTCATACCGACTACATCTACCGCATGACTTACGTTAAGTTGTGAAGACAATCCACCATTGGCTGCTGCTGTAACAGGCCGAACTGTATCTAATTGCTTAACGACATCAGTCATCCGTCTTACCATTTCGTATCCACTTTCTGTTCCCTGCATAGGCTCCTCATTGAAAACCGACCATAATATAACGCTCGGATGGTTTCTATCGCGACGGATAAGCCACTCTAATTGGCGAATATATTCTGGTGAAGTATTAAAACTTCGGTTTTCGTCCATCACAAGTATGCCTAGTCGGTCGGTGGCATCCAAAAATTCAGCGGCAGGTGGATTATGAGCACAACGATAGCCATTCACTCCCATTTCTTTTAATTTTCTTAAGCGAAAGTCCCAAAGCGAATTTGGAACAGCCACCCCTACTCCTGCATGATCCTGGTGGTTACAAACTCCTTTTATTTTTACTGGCTTGTCGTTAAGATAAAACCCTGTCTTAGCATCAAATCGGATAGTACGGAATCCGCAGGTTGTAATTAGACTATCTAGTATAATATTATTACTCTTTATAATAGTTTTTACTGTATAAAGAGTGGGCGATTCTATAGACCAAAGTTCGGGCGAGATTACAGCTAGCCTAAGAACGGCAACATCTTTTCGCAAAGCCAGTACTTTTGAGCTGGTAATGCTTTTTGTTACTTCATTATGATTCTTATCAAATAAAACAACCTCCAGATCGTAATTCGTTAAGCTCATACCAGAATTCTCTATAGTAACTTCAACTGGTATTGCCCATGAACCCTTTGCTAATTTTATAGGCTGGGCATAAACTCCATCTGTGATAATATGTACAGGGCTTCTTTTTACCAACCAAGTATGTCTATAAAGGCCAGCACCTTCGTACCACCACCCCTCCTGGCTATTCGCATCTACTTTAATAGCGATGTTATTATTTTCTCCACCATATTTAACGAATGGGGTAATATCAATATAAAAGGATGTATAGCCGCTCCAGTTTCTATGGACGATGATTCCATTGACCCAAACAGTGCAGTGTGTAGCTACGCCGTCAAATTGGAGTTCCAAATGCTTACCCCTATCTGAAGTTGCCAATTTAAAATTTCGGCGATACCATCCAATACCACGTTTTCGATATCCTTGTGAAAGGTTTGTAGTAGAATCAAAGGGTTGTTCTACAGCCCAGTCATGTGGAAGATTAAGCAACCGCCACTTTGTATCATCATATTCTGGAGCTGCAGCACCCCAAGATTTTCCTGCCTTAGCATTATTATAGCTCATACTATGACCATTTATTTCAGGAAAAGGTAGTTCACCTAAATGAAAGCGCCATCCATTATCGAGTGAAAGGCGTTCACGCTTAGATTGAGCATTAACTGTATTTATGATCCCAAACAAGTAAAACAACAAACTTAAACGAATTAAAATTTTAATTTCCATCTGGTAATTTTAAATTAAAACATGCTTATAAGGAGCTATCATTTCAATGGAGATAGCCTGTGTACTCCTCCGAATTTCAGGATAACCCAAGCTAGAGGATGCAGAAATGCCATAATTAAAAACCACTGGGCATAACCATTGCCTCTAACTAAATTCAGTACAGGGTCTATCAATACATGCATTCCTTGATCTAAAAACCCTCCGGTAGCTTTAGAACTTTGGGTTACCATAGCCGCTACAATCATATTCATGATGATGCCACCTACTGTGCTTCCCGCTGCCACTACACTAAAAACAGTTCCTAAAGAATGTTTTGGAACTACATCTACTACTAAAGAAGTGATATTGGTAAGCCATGCCAGTGATGCTAGAACCGTACAAAAAGTTAATACCATGGATAAACTTAAACCTGTAACATTGGCTATAAATGGTGATAATGGCATGATGCAAGCACAACCTAACATTACCCATAGCCTGCTATTGGCTGGTGTTGAACCACGTTTGATGATTACACCCGAAAGTACTCCGCCTAATAAACTCCCTATTCCTGCTGCTGCATAAATCAACCATGTAATTTTTAACTCTTCTTGATTTAGACCTCTATCTGCTGATAAATATTTTGGAAACCAAAATTGATAGAAATACCATACCGGGTCTGTTATTAAACGACCTACGAGTAACAACCACGTTCCTCTAAAAAGAAGAACTTGTTTCCAAGACCATGCATTACTAGTTTTTACATCATCTGGGCTTTCTTTAGCTTCAGCTTCTTGAAGCATTTGTAATTCTGATGCAGTAATGAGTTTGCTTTTTTCTGGTTTGCGATAGGCTATTATCCATGGAATAAGCCATAGAAGCCCTACAAATCCTGTAATGATAAAAGCTAGACGCCAACCTGTACCTTGCCCTAAAAAATTTGCAATAACAGGCATGGTCTCAGTATATGTGTGCGTAGCAAGCGGTATAACTATATATGGAGCTACAGTTGCGCCTATGGTAGCACCCATAGTGTATAAACCTATGGCAACACCCCTTTCTTTTGCTGGAAACCACTCAGAAACTGCTTTACTTGCTGCTGGCCAAACGCCTGCCTCGCCAAGCCCTAGCATAAATCTATAAACACCTAAAGAAGTTACACCCCTTGCCGCAGCGGTAAACATATTGGCTATAGACCACCAAGTAACAAAAACTACCATTGCTGCTCGGGTTCCTATTTTATCGGCTATTCTTCCAGAAATAAGGTAAGCAATGGTATATGCAACTAGAAAAATATTGATAACGTTTGCATAATCGTTATCATCCATATTCAAATCTTTCTGTATGGTTGGCGCTAACGCAGAAAGTGTTTGCCTATCTATGTAGTTTAATACTGCGGCAAGAAATAGTAAAACTACTATCCACCATCGCATACCTTTTATCTTCATGGTAATTGGTTTATGGCTTTGAGATACTCGATGCTTTTAGCGGAATGGCAACAGTAAATGTTTTATCATTCGTATCCATTACAGCTGCAAATAAAATGGTTGGGATACCATTCTCAAAATAAAGTTGTGGCCTTTCTAACTTCTTAACTTTTTCAATTCCTGTTTCCCATGGAATTTCTATGCGAGATGCTAAGGCATTTTTAGCCACTTTCCAATTTATTGCATCATCAGATTCAAATAAAGCAATGGATAAGCCTTGTTTTGTAAATGACCCTTTAAAATCTTTTACTAAAGCCCAGTATTTATTATTCTGAATCCATATATAAGGATCTTCAGCCGGAAATTTCACGGTATCACTGGTAAAAATGGGGTTGGAAAGTTTAATAAAACCTTTATTAGGTTTTTTAGAAAATGCAACCCGGTGATTAACTTTACCGCCAAAAGGTGCAGGTCCATTACCTACGCTTTTATAAACCATTACAAATTTACCATCTAAACCTTTAGAAACCGCTGGGTTGCTTACCATCAAAGAATCATAACCGTTTGAAATATCTATTAAAGGCTTAGTAGATCTTTTCCATGGCCCTAGTGGAGATTTTGAAACAGCTACACCTATACGCTGATGATTTCTATTGTTCCAAAACTCTCCATTACCATAGTTACCCATGTAATACAGGTAATATTTATTTCCAAACTTGTGTATAGTAGGATTATGTGTAACATCAGCATCCCAATATTTTTTATTTCTTTTAGGCAAAACAACTTTTAAAAACTTGTATGGACCTAAAGGATTTTTAGAAACAGCCAATGCTATCTCACTATCTGTTACCCAGTTTGTATGCTTTAAACTATCAGGCCAGCGACTGTAAAACAAATAGTAGTTACTATCTTCTCCCTTTATCATGCTTCCGCACCAAACCTGAAAGCCAGGATCTGTAAACTTTGCATAATATGGTACTTTTCCAATTAATTGATTAATATTTATGTCTTGCGCAAAGGCAATTAAACAAAAGCAACTCAGTATTAAAGTAAAGAAGGATTTCCTATTCATAATAGTTTATTAATAACCAGGATTTTGAGGTCTAAGATTTGGATTAGCTACAAAATCAGAATTAGGTAATGGCAATAGTAAAATATTGTCTGTTATATAATTATAATCTGTAACTGGTCTGTTGTTTTGTGCGGCCAAATGTGTTTTTAAGGTTGGGACAAAAACATTCCATCTTACCAAATCATACCATCTATGTCCTTCAAAAAGCAATTCTTTCCTTCTTTCTAGTCTATATTTTTGGCGTAAATCGTCCTGACCAGATTGAGTTAATAACGGTAAGGTTGTGCCTCCATGTGTACGTCTTATGTTATTAATTATGCCTAATGCATTGGTTAAATCTGTAGCATTACCCCTCTCTATTAAAGCCTCAGCATACAATAATAAAACATCTGAATATCTGATAATATGAAAATCATTATTATTATCTGCACTACTTGTTAATGTTGGGGTATTATATTTAATAATAATTGGAGTACCAGTGGTAGCAGTAATAGGTAAAATTGTAGTGCCTGTGGATTTTCTTCCCAAATTAACTCCTCTTCTAATATCATCTACTTCATACAAGGTAGTCCTTGCTTCTATTGTTGGTACTACGGTTGTAAATTGATAATAAAAATTTTGAAATCTGGTGTAAGCCAGTAAAGATGCAGATACACCAGAAGTTCCACTGTAATAAAAAACATTTTCTGTATTTGTGGTTTTTTTGGTAACATCAAAAATATCTTTATAAACAGGCATTATTTCGTAACCATATAAAGCCTTATTTGTAATTACCTCATTCAATTTTTCTATTGCTAAAGCCACTTTAGATGCATCATTTGTTGGTGCACCCGCCATAACTACATATACATAACCTAATAGCGCTTTTGCTGCACCAGCGGTTGCTCTTCCTCCATTTAGAGGATCGTTATAAGCATATCTATTTGCTAAGTTAGCCTCGGCATATTTTAAATCACTAATAATTTGCTCGAAAATTTTAGCTTTTGAAGTACGTGGAGGATAAATGTTAGTGGAATTACTTGGTTCGGTTAATAAAGGAACATCTCCAAAATATTGTACTAACCTACTGTAATAAAAAGCTCTTAAAAATTTTGACTCAGCATGCACTCTTCTTACAATAGCAGGAGAAATTTTCGCACTATCAACATTAATAATTACTGTATTTGCTCTATTAATAACATTATATGCAGTATTCCAAATTCTTTGTATAAAACTATGTTGGGAAGAGTAGATAAGATTATCTAATTCTACACGCTCACCTACTGGTGTTCCGCCTAAAGCACCATCATCTGTGGTTACTTCTGCAAACCAAATTGGATCTATATTGCCTGTTACATCCGGCCTCATGGCTGCATAAACACCATTAACCGCAGAAATTGCATCTGCATCAGTATTATAAAAATTAGTCGTAGAAATTAAACTCTTTGGATTTTCTTCCAAAAACTTTTCGCATGAAGTGAAGGATACAAATAATCCTAAACAAATTACTTTATAAATATTTTTCATTTTGTTTTCTTTTATAATCCTACATTAATACCTAATCTAATTGTTCTCCCTAGTGGAGTAGATCCATTATCTAAGCCTCTGGCTAAACCAGACCCTGTGTTAACCTCTGGATTATATCCCTTGTAATTTGTTATAGTGAACATATTTTGAAGGTTTGTATATAGGCTTAAATTTGAAACTTTAAGTGTTTTTAAAATTTTTGGGTTGAATTGGTAAGATAAAGTGATATCACGACATCTTAAAAATGATGCTCTCTCTACATAAAAATCTGTAATTTCTCTATTATCCATTAAAGCCCCAGCTGACATATATTTAGTTGTAAGGTTATTTGCTCTTATGGCATCTACTCTGGTAGGATCTGTAGTTGCAGTAATTGGGATATATCTTTTATCATAAGCTTCCTGTAGGATATTATTTAATCCATTTGAAGAAGTAAGTCCCCAATTTAATTGATTAAAAACATCGTTTCCTACAGAGTAACTGAAAAACGTTGATACTTCAAAATTCTTGTATTTAACTGCACTAGAGAACCCTCCTGTATATTTTGGTAATGCATTACCTATTAACACCCTATCAACATCTGTTAAAAGGCCATCGTTATTAATATCTTCATATCTTCTATCTCCTTCTCTTACACCGCTTTGGAAAGTAGTTGGTTTTGTTAAAATACTTTCAGCATTCCATACTCCTACAGTTCTGTAACCATAAAACTGTCCTATGGGTTGCCCTGCTTGTATCCTTGATAGAAAAAACGCATTATTTAAAAGAGATTGAATAGGTAAAAACTCTCCTTGTGCACCTGATAGTTTTTCTACTTCATTTCTGTTAAATGCAATATTAAAATCTGTTGACCAAGTTAAGTTATCTGTTTTAACGTTAACGGAAGATAAGGAGAATTCAAGTCCCTTATTATTAATACTAGCCACATTTCTTATCAAATCTGGAAATCCAGAGCTGCCAGGTAGCGTAACTCTGTATAATAAATCTGATGTTCTTCTTTGGTAGGCATCCGCAGTTATCGATATTCTATCCTTAAACAAGTTAATATCTATTCCTAAATTAGTTTGTTTGGTTTTTTCCCAAGTTAAGTCTGTATTAGGAATACGGCTAGGTGCAAAACCAGTATTAACAGTTGAACCAAAAACAGCACCTGCATAACTTAAAGTAGATAATGTATTATAAGAATCTATAGCTTGATTACCAATGATACCATAACTTGCTCTTAACTTTAATTCGTTAATAGCATCTACTTTAAACCATTTTTCTTTTGTAACCCTCCAAGAACTACCTATAGATGGGAAAAAGCCAAATTGATTACCTGCTGCAAATCTAGATGAACCATCATATCTTCCAGATATGGTTAAATAATACTTATAATCGTAGTGATAAGTACCTCTAAAAATGGTAGACACTAATTTAAAGTCATTAACATCCGTTGTAGGTATTTGTACTACTGCACCAGCTTGTATTGCATTTATACCAGTAACATCAGTTGTAAAACCTTGAGCAGAAGCAGTTTGAGTTTTAGAAACAAAATCTTCTAAGGTTGCACCTAATACAGACGTAAAATTGTGCTTCTTAATTTTCTTATTATAAGATAGTGTTGTTTGGTATAATAATTTTCTGCTTTGTAAATTACCAATAGTTGCAACGCCTCTTAAAGTGTAAGTTCTTGGTGCTGTAATTGGAATATAATTTTCTAATAAGGTATTATAAGTTGTAACCCCTAATAAACCGGATAATTTTAAATCTTTTGTAATAGCATAATTTAAAGATAAGTTACCTAGTATTTGAGTGGAAGTGTTATCGTTGGTTACACCAGTTAAGTATGCTAAAGGATTATTAAAATTTGGATCAACACTTGCTAATACATTTGCTGTTGTAAATCGGGGATTGTAGTATAAGGTACCAACAGTGGGGTCTTGAAGAGCTTCTGTTCCATAATGATATCTTGGTAATAAATTAAAACTACCATCTGGATTAAGTAAAGGACTTGTGGGTGCCCAAATTAAAGCGCTATTCAAATAGCCACCTGCAAAAGAATTGGCTACATTTCCGCTAGCAACACTATTAGAAAGATTTAAACTAGTGGCTATTTTAAGTTTTTGAGTAACATTATTATCATAATTGATTTTGAAATTATAACGTTTCAATTGTGTTGAAATAATAATTCCTTCTTGATCAAAGTATTGTCCTGATATATAGTATTTAGATTTAGTATCGCCACCAGATAAACTAACATTTAAATCTCTTGTTTGTGCAGATTGAATGATTGCATCCTGATGGTTATAATTAGGTAGATTTGCTATTTCATTTGGAAGAAATGGAGTTCCACTTGTAAGCCCCCTTGCAATGTAAGACTCGTTTGATAGATTCGCATAGTCTGCTGATTTTAATAAACTAATATCTTTCAATAAATCTGTAAAACCGTTAGAAAAATTAAAAGCTATTTTAGCTTTACCTTCTACCCCTGATTTGGTTGTGATTAAGACTACTCCGTTTGAGCCTCTAGAACCATAAATAGCGGTGGCAGAAGCATCCTTTAATATTTCTATACTAGCAATATCTGCTGGATTAATTGCTGATAAAGGACTAGCACCAGTTGCACCTAAAGCATTAGGCGTATTATTTAAAGAACTTATATTTGGAATATCATAAGGAATTCCGTCTACAACATATAAAGGTTGAGAAGAAGCATTTAATGAATTAGTACCCCTAACTTCTATGCTTAAACCAGAACCAGGCTGCCCAGATGTTTCACTCACTACAACCCCTGCGGCTCTACCACCAATTAATTGCTGAAAATTGCTGTAGGCACCTGATTCATTATTTTTAACATTAACCGATGTAACTGACCCTGTTAAATCAGACTTTTTTTGCGTTCCATAACCAATGACAATAATTTCTTCTAAACTTCTTGTGTTTGGTATTAAAGTAACGTTAATGATGGTTTGGTTGTTTATTTCTTTTTCTTGAGTTGTAAAACCTAAGTAAGAAAAAATTATGGATGATTCATTTGAATTAACACTTATGGCGTACGTTCCATCAATTTTAGCAATTGCATTTGATTGTCCATTTTTAGATTTAACTATAACTCCTGGCAATTCCTGCCCGGCTTGATCTACAACTTTTCCTCTTATGGTAATTTGCTTGGATTGTTGAGCATACGATGATAAATTACTGGATAAAACGACCAATAAAAATGGTAAAATTGCTACATTCTTAAATTTAGGTTTCCATAAATATTGGCAACTTCTAAAATAAAAAAACGATAGGATTGGAATTTGATTAAATAATCTATTCATAACTATGTTTTGGTTGGTTATATAATTAGTTTATTCTTTTTGATTAGAATAATGGTTATTCAAATGTATTTACAAGTAAACGTTTTAATTGAAATATATTCAGAATAAAAAAACGGGAATGTTCCCATATATTGGGAACATTCCCTAAAATATTGTTTTAGTTAAAAATTGGCTGTTATATTAATTAATACATTGAAAATTTTTAGACTTCTTTACTATTTCTTTTGATAAACTCTCACATAATCTACCTCCATAAAAGTTTTATCAATAGCATCTGTAACATTACCAGACCAAGGTATTATTGCCAAACTAAGCCAAATTGGTGAAGGGCTAAAGCAAAAAGTATTCTTTTCTCTTCTTAATTCTTTGCCATCAAAATAAAATATAAGTTCATCTTTAGTCCATTCCAAGCCATAAGTGTGAAATTCTTTAGCAAAATTATATGTGCCTTTATTAAGATCAAATGAAGACATTTCTATCCAAGTTTTCCCATTCCAATATTCAACTTTATAATTACTTATGAGACCTTGCCATGTACCGTTAGACAGCCAGCCATTAACAAACTTAATGCAACCAACTGTTTTTGCTTCTGCAAATTCAAATTCTATCCACTTTTCACCAGTTGCTTGAGATGTCCAGCGTGTCTCTAATTTACCATCAATTAGGTTATTCTTACTAAATGTAGCTCCTTCTTTGTATTGACCACTTACGGTCACTTTAGTATCAGGTAATTGGCTAAAATTCACCAAGCCATCATTTACATTTTTATCAGTAAGTAAGTTAGGATAACCTTTAGGGCTAACATTGTAAATATTAAATTCTCCAATATTAAAATGAGCGTTATGAGTAGAACTGAAACGAATTTTTGTAGTTTTTATAGGTATTTCTAGCTGTATAGAATAATCTGGCTTGGTACCAAAATTAAAACTTTTAGAATTTGAAGGGTGTCTTTGTTTACCATCTTGCATGTATATATCTGTCCAGTTGTGTATGTTAGTAGCAATCTCATTTGGGTAATGACCTTCATTTATATCAATCTCAAATCTTTTACCTTCTTTAGGATCAGCACCTTGCGTCATTAACCAAAAAGAATTATTAGTTCCAGTTGCTGCTGCATACCTATATCTACACTCATAATATCCATACATAAATTGTTGTTTTGTCCAGATATTTCCCGATGTCCAGTTTTGACCTCCTCTTTGTTCTTTTTTATTTATCAATTTTAACGTTCCACCGCTAACTTCCGCATTTTCTCTCCATCTACTTGAGAGTATATGCCCACTTGGGCCATTCTGAGATTCCCAGCTTTTTTCCAAATTTTTATCTTCATAATCAAACTCATCGCTCCAAATCAAATTCCAGCTTTTTACATTTCCTGGTAATATTGATAATTCTAGTTTTTTTTGTTGGGCTTTACATGCTGAAGAAATAATGATTAAGCCAAAGGCCATAAAAAGAATACAGTTTAATCCATTAAATAGTCTCATTTTGCTGTTTTTAGATTTAGAATAATAAAGATCAATTACTTAATTTCAGTTAATACGATATCATCAAATAATGCCTCGCTAAGACCAAGTGCAACAGAAAACTTAGCTTCTGGATAATCTTTAGCGGTAAAAGGTATGGTTATTTGTTGCCACTCATTTACCTTTAAATTCTTATTTCTATAAGACTCAAAAATGTCTTGATCCGCTTTAAAACCAGTAGGGGAATAAACTCTAAGTTCTATTTCTCTTATTTTTGTTAAAGGTTTAACCCACATTGTTAACTCATACTTTTTACCAGCGCTAAATGCCAATTTCTGCACTTTAGGGTCAGAATAAAAATAAGTTAAACTACCTTCTTTTGAAAATAATTTAAGACTCGAATTTCCCGTATGCCCATCGTTATTAACCATTTGGGTGTTTTCTCCAAAAAAACTCCAACCAGTTTTACCTTGTTCAAAACTGGTGTTTATTGATAACAAATTTTGCGCTCTAAGCTGCAAGGTAAAAAGGCAAATGCCTAAAATGATTAGTGATTTAAAAACTAATTTTTTCATGTTTAATTTATTTATTTGGTTTAATTATAATTGATTATTGCTTGTAATTTTATCTCACTCACTTCTATATTTTTTGGCAATTGTAAAATTGAAAATGAAACAGAAGCTTTATTAATTTTATAGCTGATATTACCCTTATTTGTAATACAAACTAATTCATAACCAATTGCATTTTTTTGCGGAGTAAAGCTGACTAATAATTTATCATCTTGCTTAGCAAACCCATGTAAAATTACATCTTGTTTGAATTCTAAATTCTTTGGCTTAACCATAATTGTTTCGCTCCACTGGTTTATAGATGAAGCTAAAACTGCACTCCTACTAATTTGGTAATAATATTGCTTATCATTAATTAAATTGGAAACGTTTGCCATACCAAAATTATTTGTAGTTATCATCTTCCACGATTCTGGATTATCTATAGAAGTACCATATCTTATCTTGTAATGAACATCAGAATAAAAATAGCTATATCCAGTAAAAAATGATTCGGATGAAGGTTGGGTTTGCCAAACTATTGGAGGTAAACCAACAAAACCAGCTTCTGGGGTGAATTGGAATATTTCTGATGGTATACTTTCACCAAATTCATTTTTGGCTGTAAGCCAAATTTCATACGTTTTCCCGATAATTAAATTATCAATATCAATATAATGATCTATAGTAGATGGGGTAGTTTTGATTTCGTTATTTACTTTATAATAAGCTTGGTGTTGAGTTGCAAAGGCATTTGTCTCAAAAATAAACCTTAAAATGTTAGACCCTTTTAAAAGTGTTTTAATCTTAGGTGGATTTGGTACTTTAAGAAATATTATAGTATCCTTAACGCTATATCCAGAAGGGTTTACTAAAGATATTTTTAAAAACGCAGCTTTTTTTGAAGACCACTGAACCAATTCTTGTAAGGTTTTATCACCAGGTTTTATATCTAATAAATTTATTAAACCAGTTTCTAAATTAAAATTAGAAAAATCTCTAACCTCCCAAGCCAAATGATAATTTTGAAGGGTAAATGCTGGGATATCTTGTTTATTACGAGGTGTAATAAGTATTTTTGATTGATAAATGTCTGGTTTTATGATACTAGTTATTACCTCCAAATTTTGAATTGGGGCATAAAAATTTTGCATTTGTTTAAAAGACCTTTTTTTGTTTCTATATACATCTATTATACCCCATTGTCTATTTTGGTGTAAAGGTGTTGCAGTTGAAAGATTTGGGGATTGGTAACCGCTTCGATAATCATTAAAGGTCCAAACAGAATAACCAATAAGGTTACTTTTATCGCCCAATTTATCAACCATTAAAGACTTAAACATTGATTTATTTGGTGTATCATAAATCAAATTTTCTGTATGTCCCCCATACTCAGACATAAAAATGGCTTTATCAGGATATCGTTTTATTAGCTCATCAACTCCTTTTTCATAATTGCCATATTTATTTATAAGAACAATATCACCAAACTGTGCAGCATCGTTATCCTGAAAATCGGCTGTATTAGAAACATAAGCCACTAATCTGGTACTATCCAATTCTTTTTTGATATAAGCAATGATATTTTTTGTGTAATCATTTACATCGGGAAACTCTTTAAGATTTCCGTTTTCATTACCAACGCTCCATCCTATTATACTAGGATGATTAAAGTTTTGTCGAATAAGTTTTTGTGCAAATAATTTAGGTTCTTCACTTTTACTGTTCATAAATTGTGGCCAATTATTAAACTCGGAAAAAACCAGTATACCAACTTCATCCAAATAATCCATTACGTCTTTTGGCAAAGGTCTGTGAGATAACCTCGCCAAATTTGCTCCCGCAGCCTTCATTAAATCTATATCCTCTTTATATCTGTAAGCTGGCAAAACACTGCCGGTTGCTCTGTCATCGGCCACCCAATTGTAGCCGGCTAATCTTATTTTCTCGCCGTTAAGATAAAGCTGTTGTGCTTTTATTTCTATTTTTCTTATCCCAAATCTGTCGTTTAATACCCCTAAATCATAATTAGCAATTGATAATTTTAGCTTACTTTCATATAAATTTGGATGGTCAAAATGCCATAATTTTAAAGACTTTGTGGTAATGTTTTGATTAAGTAAAACTTTAATTTCTGATTGGGCAGGTATTAGAATGCTTTTTTTATTACTCTGAGCTACATCTTTACCTTCTAAACTAATAATTTGGCTTAAATTAATTAGTTCATTTTTGGTTGAGTTATTTTTAATAAAAACGGCAGTTTGTGTTTTGGCTGTGCTTTTTTCCAAATCCAGCTGTGCAATAATTTCTTGACGATCTATAAAAACAGAATTTCTTTGCGTTATTTTTACAAACCTTCTAATTCCGCCCCAACCCCAATAAGCACCCCAAACTAAAGAATTATCTATTTCTAATGTTATTTGATGTTTTTTATCAATATCTAAAAAATCTGTGACATCAAAATCTTCTAGATAATTACCCGCTAAAACATAAGCTACTTTTTTCCCATCCAAATAAAGGGTATAACTCATTCCTATTTCACCAAGCTCTACAAAAACTCTTTTGTTTATATCTACATTGTTTAATGTAAACTCTTTTCTATACCAAGCTTTGCCTTTATAATTAGCATATTCGTTGTGTAAGTCCCATAAATGAGGGACATTAACCTTATCCCAAGAACTATCGCTAAATGCTTTTCCAAACCAATTTTCTTCTACTCCTTTTTGATTTGGGTCTGTTTTAAAATACCAGTTTTCTTTTAAATTTACTTCTTGCGAATAAGCATAATTTAAAAAACTCGCACAAAAAAAGATTAATAAATAACTAAACTTAGTTTTCAAAATAAAAAATTTATAATTATTCATAACACCTTAAACCAAATACAGAAACGGGTACATTAGCAGATGGACGATCTAATATGATTTTTAAAAAATTTGTTTCAATACCTTCATTAAAGTGAATTCTATTGTGGGTTTGATAATTGTCTTTTTTCTCGTAAACTACTTGCCCTTTATCATCTTGTATACTATAATTTCTTACGCAAAAAGGCATCACATCCTCTGGGTGTCCCATTAAAACACTCTCCATTGGATGGTCAAAATCAGTATCAAAGAAAAAATCAATGTGTTTAATTGTTTTAGATTTATCCCAATTTAATTTAATAAAAGGTTGCTCATCGTTTAATGAGGCTACCCATGCATTGGTTCCTAAAGTAGGTCTGTATACACCAGTTTTTATATTTTCTGGTTCAAAGTTTTTAAGTGGGGGGTCTAATCTCAATGCTAAATTATGTCCTTCTGGTCTTCTTTGTGGGCACCAAAATTCAAATTCATCAACGCCAATGTCTGATAATGGTACTTGCTTTCCAAAATTAGATACGGCTTTATTTATAGAATTATAAACCGTAAGAATTCCAGTAATACGATCTTCAGTAAAATAAACCTTTATTTCAGGATTTTTCTTGATGACAATAAAAGCATATTGAGAACTTTCTAAATTAAACTCAAAGTCTAAAAGTAATTCTTGATTTCCAGCTTTAATTTTAAATTGTTTTGTGTTTACTGTTAGGTCTGGTGTATAATTACCAATTATGCTACTTATTCTTAACTCTACTTCTAATTCTGTTTCAGAATCTGCACAAAGATTTAACCAAATCTTTGGAATAACACCATTGTTAAGGGGTATCATTTGAGCCATTGAGCAATCTAATCTTTTTAGGATATCAGGAGATAGTTTATCTAAACTCAAAATACTAGAAACCTCTAATGATGCTGATTGTACTAAATCAGCTTGTGAATTATAAGATAATCCTGGAATATGGTGTCCAGTTTTTAATAGTTCTTGCTGAAGTTCTTCTATGTGATTTTGATTTAAAATTTCTTTTGGTATAATACTATGCTTTAAAGCTACCATTGTTGCAATACCTATTGCTTGCCCAATGTGAGCACAGGTGGCCATTACTCTGGTAGAAGCAAATGCAACATGAGTTGCACTAATAATTCTGCCAGCTAAAAACAAATTATTAACATTTCTGCTGTATAAACTTCTAAAAGGAATTTGGTAAACACCTTTAGAGTGCCACTGGTTACAACCAGGTTTTTCGCTATAAACACCATCAGCCGGATGCAAATCTAGAGACCAACCTCCAAATGCAACTGCATCAAAATGAGTTTTCTGGTCAATAATATCTTGTTGTTTGATGATATAATCACCTTCAAATCTTCTACTTTCTCTTTTTCCGGGTATTGTACCTACCCATTCTAATGTTAGATTTTCTGAATCGGGAAAATTGCCAGAATTTTTAATGTAATCCCAAACTCCATATACCACTTTCCATAACTCCCATTTAATATCCTCTGTATCATGTACAGTATCTAATCTACCTCCATATTCTATCCACCATAGTCTGCAACCATATTCTTTAGAACTAAAGTTTTTAAAACGAGGTATTTTAGTGATATCTGAAAGCGCAAATTCTGGAGCAGAAAATTTAACTGGGGTACCAACATCTTTACTGTAAAAATAAATACTATGACCAAGTAACTCTCCATATTCTTTCTCAGGAGCAAATTTTTCACCAAACTCTTCTTTACCTTCAGCGCCCATTCTAAACGCAGCACCAGATAAAAATCCTAATATTCCATCTCCAGATGCATCACAAAAATATTTAGCATTAAACTGGTAAAGAGTTGAGTTTTGACTACAAAAGCCTGAAACTGATTGAATGCTACCATCATTAGATTTTTCTAACTCATAAACAGCTGTATTTAAAAACAATTTGATATTTGGTTCAGAAACTACTTTATCTAAAAGAATTGTGTCAAAAATTAAAGGATTTCCTTCTTTATTTTTATAAGTATTTTCAACTAAAATTTCATCAATTACTCCACCTTCTCTAGACCAGCGATTATTATTGCCTAAATGAGATGTAGCGCCTAAAATCCATAAGCGTACTTCGCTGCTAGAATTACCACCCAAAACCGGGCGATCTTGAACTAAAGTAACATTAACACCAGCCCTTGCAGCAGTTATTGCTGCACAAACACCAGAAAGTCCACCTCCAACAATTAGTAAATCAGTATTTATAATTTTCTTTAATAAGTTTCTTTTTTTAGTAGAATCTTCCTTTAGCATATCAAATAGCAATTAGGTTATATGGTTATTAAGCAATAGGCTTAATTGTAAACAAAGCTATTGGATAAACTATACAAAAGATTATCATTTAAAGTCAGGTTAAAATTGGGAATGTTCCCTAAATTGGGAACATTCCCAATTCATAATAATTATCATTTAGTATTATTAACATCATAAAAAAATTGGACACTTAATTTAACTAAATTTATATTAATTTTTTAAATCATTAAAAATGAAAAACCGGCAAGTAACAATCATAGATATTGCAAAAGCATTAAATATTTCCACATCAACAGTGTCTAGAGCTTTAACTAACCACCCAAACATTAATCTTACAACAAAAAAAGCCGTACTAGAATTAGCTGAAAAAATGGATTATCAGCGCAATATGTTATCAATAAGTTTAGTAACCAATAAAACTAATACTATTGGTGTAATTGTTCCAGAGTTAATAAACTCTTACTTTTCTAGGGTTATTATTGGAATACAAAAAGCAGCGTATTCTGCTGGTTATAATGTAATAATATGTCAATCTAACGAAAACTATGATCAAGAGATAAGCAATGTAAATATCATGCTGAATAGTCGTGTGGATGGTGTTTTAGTCTCAATGACTAAAGAAACTAGAAACTTTGATCATTTAAAAAGATTTGAAAAAAAGGGAATACCCATTGTATTTTT
The DNA here is from genome assembly GCA_038237895.1 of Sphingobacteriales bacterium. Classification (GTDB taxonomy): domain Bacteria; phylum Bacteroidota; class Bacteroidia; order Sphingobacteriales; family Sphingobacteriaceae; genus Pseudopedobacter. Next base: position 17,362 of record JBBRYE010000063.1, read on the forward strand.
TAATAGAATTTGTGAAGAAATGATAGTCCCTAGAGTAATTGTTGATGATTATGAGGGTGCATTCCAACTAACTGAACATTTAATAGAAACTGGAAAAAAGAGGATTGCCCATTTAGCAGGACCAGACAATTTAATTCTGAGTATGAGGAGAAAGGAAGGTTATATCGCTGCCTTGATAAAACATAACTTAGAAGTTGATAATGATTTGATTTTACCTTACGATTTAAATTTAGAAAAGGTTAAAATTTATGTAAATCACCTAATTAACTTACCAAATCGCCCTGACGCAATTTTTGCAGTAAATGATCCTACTGCGATAGAAGTAATACAAATTTTAAAATCGAAAAACATAAAAATACCTAGTGAAATAGCTGTTGCAGGATTTAGCAATGATAATTTTTCTTCTTATTTGGAGCCTTCACTAACTACCGTATCTCAACCTGTTGAAGAAATAGGAAGAGTTTCAACAGAATTATTAATTGATCAAATTAATAGAGATGTTAACGATTGGAAAGCAATCACTAAAGTATTAAAAACAGAATTGATTATAAGAAATTCGACATTAATGAGAAAGTAACTTAATCTTAACTAAAGGAAAATTCATTTTTTCAGTTTAAGTAAATTTTGAATACCACCTATTTTCAAAATTAACCATGCTGTAGGATGCAAAAATGCCATAATCAAAAACCATTTCCCATACCCTTGCCCCTTTACTAAAGTTAACATTGGGTCAAAAATTGCGTGAAATCCTTGATCTAAAAAACCTCCTAACTTTGCATTTCCTTGAGTAACCATAGCTGCAACAATCATATTCATAATTATACCACCTACTGTACTACCTGCGGCAACAACACTAAAAACTGTACCTAATGAATGTTTTGGCACTACATCTACAACAAGAGAACTAATATTAGTTAACCAAGCCAAAGATGCTAAAACAGTACAAAATGTTAAAACTATAGAATAATTTAAACCTGTAACTGTAGCAATAAATGGAGATAAGGGCATAATAAATGCACAACCAAGCATTACCCACATTCTACTACTTGCTGGGCTCGCTCCTCTCTTTATAATAAAACCTGAAAGTAAACCGCCTAATAAGCTACCAATTCCGGCAGCAGCATAAATAATCCAAGTAATTTTCAATTCATCTTGATTTAAACCTCTGTCTGCACTTAAATATTTAGGAAACCAAAACTGATAAAAATACCATACAGGATCTGTTATTAACCTTCCAATTAATAATAACCAAGTGCCCTTGAATAGTAAAACTGTTTTCCAGGACCATGCATTATTAGTCTCTAAATTATCAGGATTTTCAGTTGCTTCAGAGTCTTGTATCATCTTTAACTCACTATCGGTTATGAGCTTACTTTTCTCTGGCTTATTGTAAGTGATAAGCCAAGGAATTAACCAAAGCAATCCTACAAAACCAGTTAAAATAAAAGCAATTTTCCATCCTGCCCCTACGCCAAGAATATTAGCTATAACTGGCATTGTTTGCGAATAGGCATGAGTTGCTAAGGGAATAACAATATATGGCGCTACCGTAGCACCAATTGTAGCGCCCATTGTGTATAAACCAATAGCAATTCCTCTTTCTTTTGCAGGAAACCATTCAGAAACAGCTTTGCTTGCAGCAGGCCAAATTCCAGCTTCACCTAAACCGAGTAAAAATCGGTAAAAGCCTAAAGAAGTTACTCCTTTTGCGGCAGCAGTTAACATGTTAGCTATAGACCACCAAACAACAAAAATTAACATGCTGTTTTTAGTCCCAATTTTATCAGCAATGCGGCCAGATATTAGATAAGCAATAGTATAAGCAACTAAAAAAATATTAATTACGTTGGCATAATCATTATCACTCATACTTAAATCAACCTGTATTGTAGGCGCTAAAGCAGAAAGTGTTTGTCTGTCTACATAATTAAGGACAGCAGCTAAAAATAACAAAACTACAATCCACCATCTCATTCCTTTAATTTTCATATTTATAAATTAGTAATTAGTTTAAATGCCAACTGCAAATTTTATGTACAATTTCAAATTTATCACAAGCCCTAAAAAATATATAGAATAACTTTAAGCTATTCTATATAAGCACATTAAATTTCTTCATTATTTTAACACGAAACGTTCTTATGAGTATCTGCTTTGGATATTTCGGCTAAAACGAAACTCATAATTGAAAAAAAAGAAGAAAAGAAATTTATGTTTACTGAAATTGGAAGTTCAAAACTATAAAAAGGAATTAAAATACATTTGAAACTAATACTTTTTTAGATTTGGGAGCATTCCCGTTAATAGGG